>PBBX01000018.1 GCA_002716725.1 bacterium
GCCATTTTAGACCTTTATAACGAACATGAACCCATCGATTTACTAACCGTATCCAATAAATTAAAAAAAGAAAAAAAATTATCTGAAATAGGAGGAAGAACCTATTTAATTGAATTAACAGAATGTGTTCCAACAGCATCAAATGCAGACTATTACGCTAGTATTATCGCCGAAAAAGCACTGTTACGAAAATTAATTTCCGCTGGATCTAATATTATTAAAGACGCCTTTGACGAAACCAATGAACCCAAAGAAGTAATTGAAGAAGCACAACAAGCCATTATTGAACTATCAAAAGAAAGTTTTAAAGATAATTTTATTCATTTAAAAGAAGCTGTAAATATTGTTTTTGAAAAAATTCAAACGACTAATCCAGGAGAAAATAATTTAACTGGTATTTCCACAGGATACCCCGATTTAGATAAAATGACATCAGGCTTTCAACCCGGCGATTTAGTTATTTTAGCAGCAAGACCGTCGATGGGAAAAACAACCTTAGCCTTAAATTTTGCACAGCATATGGCAATACAAAATAAAGTTCCTGTGGCTATTTTTAGCTGTGAAATGCCTTCAGAGCAATTAGCGGTAAGACTATTATGCTCAGAGGCTAAAATAGATTCAAAACGAATGAGAACAGCTTCATTAAAAGATAACGAATATAGAGACCTTAACCTAGCATTCGGGAAACTATCAGAGGCTCCTATTTATATTGATGATGCACCTAATCTCTCCCCTTTAGAATTAAAAGCAAAATTTAGACGCCTTGAATTAAAAGTAAAACCAGAAATTGTTATCATTGATTATCTCCAACTATTACGAGGAAGCAAAAAACGATCTGAAAGTCGTTATCATGAAGTCTCAGAAATTGTACGAGAAATCAAGGCCTTTGCAAAAGAATCAAATATTGCTGTAATAGCACTATCGCAATTAAGCCGTGATATTGAAAAACGACAAGATAAACGTCCCTTATTATCAGATTTAAGAGAATCTGGAGAAATTGAACAAACAGCCGACCTTATTATGTTTATTCATCGTAATGATGAAGTTGATACACCCAATTTAGAATTTTCAAATGTACAACTAGTCATTGCAAAACATAGAAATGGACCAACCGGAAACATTGACCTTGGATTTAGAAAACAAGTGTCAACCTTTGTATCCGTAATGAAAACCGCAGCACCCTCACCCTCGACGATTCCCGAACCAACTCTATGAAATTAAAAAGCATATTAGTTATAACATTTTTATGTAACTACATTTATGCTCAATTACCCGATAATATAAACTTAGAAGCCGATAATATTATCTATTCAAAGAAAGAAAACTTACTTCAAGCAACATCAAACGTTGTATTAACCTATGAAAATCTAAATATTTATACCGATCACTTTACCTTTAACACAAAAACATCAGAGGTAGACTTCAAAAAGCCCTTTAAACTTACCAACCAAAGACAAACTGCCGTTGGGCACTCCCTGCATTACAACTACAAAACAAATAATGGGTACGCTACTAATATCTCTATTAAATCTGATACTATAAATTTAAAATCAGAAAAACTGGTAATCAGTCCCATAAAAATAACATTATATAACACCCTTATTTCAAACTGTAACTTAGAAAAAAAACACATGGTAATCTCATCAAAAAAAATTGATGTGTATCCGTTAATTGGCCTTGTTTATGCCAAAAACAATTGGTTAACATTAAATTTTCTGCCTTTTAAAATCCCCCTACCTATAATTCCTTACGGAAGCACCAAACACTCTCTCCTAGGAAACAATCAATACTTACCAGAGTTTGGCCAAAACAGCATCATGGGATCCTATGCTATTTACAAGTCTAATTACATTATCAATAAACACCTATCTGGTACAGTCGATATTGGATATACAAAAAACTTAACGTGGATGGCTGGAGGAAGCAATACACTCTATCAAAATAAATACATTTCCCAAGCCATTCGCTATCATTACTACGCCATCATTAACGATACCTCATTATATGCCATCACTAACCTCAATTTGAACTATAAAAAACATGATAAACAAAACCACACTATATTAGATAAACTACTTACACCATTTACTACAAAAACCACCTTAAACAATAGTAAATTAAAAATAATTTTACAAAAAAAAGATATTCAATATAATTACTGGATTGATCACCTCCCAAAAATAGAACTATCCTTACCAAAATTATCGATAGGATCAACCCATATAAATACCTTGCTATCTACCTCAAAAACAACAGAATCAAACAATAATCATCATCTAACAACATCTAAACACATCCACCTAACTACCTCGATAAAAAAATCATTTCCATTACTAAAAAAAACAAACATTACACCTGAAATTAATTTAAACACAAATTCATATGATAATAATAAACAATGGAATCGTTTATTTTTTATCACAAAAATCAAATTTAAAATGTTCTTGAATCCCGAAATAAGTTATTTACAAAAAATAATCCGAAACGGAAAGAGCCCCTTTCAGTATGAACAACAATATGCGCTAACAAATAACGAAATTGGTATCAATATTAGCGAAACTACAAAAAAGGTCACCCTATCTTATGAATCATTTTTCACACTTAAACATCAAAATTTTAGAAAACAAACGCTACTATTCTTATATAAGTTTCATTGCTGGGGAATAGGCTTTAACTGGAAAATTAATGAAAAAGAATTTTCATTACAATTTTCTTTAAATTAAATCTTAAGCTAAAAAGCACTAAAGTGTTAGTTTTTATGTTAGTTTTTTAAAAACTCCCAAACAAAAAATTAAAAACACACCCCATAAAACAGCCTAAGCAATGTTACATAAAGACATAATATCGTATACTTAAGCCTATGAATAACGAACTGTCAGATCCAAACATGATCATTAAAAAAAAAAGTAGCAACACAATAACATTTCAGATTAAAGATACCATTGATATTATCTGGATGAGTCAGAAAACATTATCAATATTTTTTGAAGTTCCATTTAAGACTATCATCACAGCATTAAAAATAACCTTAGATGACATACAAACTCATAAAAAAAATCATATTAGAACCATTTCTTATGTAAAAAATCAAAAGACATCCCCGCAATCTATACAAGAAACTCAATACTCATTCTATATCATTTCATGGCTAGCCTTTAAACTAGATTCCCCCATTGCAAAAGCATTTCAACAATGGGTTATTGAATCCCACTATACCCTCTCTAAAAATGGATTTTTATTACAGAAAAAAAGAATAATAAAGTCTGAAAAACGCCTCAAAAAACTTCAACATCAAGTCAATAAACTCAACAATGCCTTAACCGATCAACAATCGCTTTAATCGATTTAACAATATCGATCATTTCTTCTAATGTATTCGTTANCCCAACACTAAATCGNATACTTGATTTATTATCATCGAGCGATACCCCAATAGCATCCAATACATGAGACGGCTCAATAGAACCCACTGAACACGCAGANCCAGTTGATAAGGCAATTCCTTCCAAATCACAATTCATAGCAAGTGCATANCCACTACATCCACGAAATGTCATATTTAATGTATTACTTAAAGATAACACCGAATNGCCTCCATTAATAACCACATCCTCTACCATTAAAAACTCCNGTTTTAAATAATCAATCAAAGCCTGCGTATGCTGTTGATAGTACGTTACATCAATACANTCAATCGCAGCTCCAAATGCAATAATACCAGGCACATTTTCAGTAGAGGCACGTAAACCTCTTTCGTGAGATCCTCCATATAATAAGGGATTAAANTGCGTTTCATCTTTAATATACAATGCACCAACCCCTTTAGGGGCATAAAGTTTATGAGAAGAAAAAGACATAAAATCAACATCTAAGTCCTCAACATTGATATCATATTTACCTAAAGCCTGAACCGCATCTGTATGAATCAACGCCCCATGATCATGAGCAATCTCAGATAAGCGTTTAATATCCTGAATCGTACCAATTTCATTATTAGCCAAAACAATACTCACTAGCTTTGTATGTGGTTTTAAACACTGTTTAAAGGTCTCTTCATCAACAACACCATCCCTAGTAACAGGAATATAATCACATTCAATACCAAAACGTTCTAAAAAACCCGCTGTTAGCCTAACACTAGCATGCTCAATAGAAGATACTAAAATATGAATAGGCTCGTTTATCATATGCTTTAAATGAAAAAAATGCATTAATACCTGATTATTAGATTCGGTTCCAGATCCTGTAAAAATTAATTGATCAGGCAATGACGAAATACAATCAGCCAGTTTTTGCCGAGATAACTCTATCGCTTCTTTTGCTTGTCTTCCTAAATGATATAAACTAGAAGCATTACCAAAAACAGATAAGGCTTCTACAAAAGCCGCATGAATACTAGGCTTAATAGGCGTTGTCGCATTATGATCACAATAAATAGAATTTAAATTCATGAAACATAAACTAGCTCATCTAAATGATTTTTTAAAGTACCATACAATGTTTTACGAACATCAATTTGTGATTGTTTGACTGATTTAATATTATCTTGTGTAACATTAAAATCATGATCATTTTGAATAACCTTACTTAAAAACTCAGCCGTTTTATCTTGTGTAATCATTTGTATCTTAGGCAGTTGAGAATTAAAATATAAATCTAAAAATAGTTTCATTTTTTCACTTAAAAAAGAAAAATCATAAGAGGGTTGATCAAACATAGCACTTAATGTCATAGAACGTCCATCTGGAGAGGTAACCATTAAATCAGAAGGTAAAAAAGGATACAAAAACATAAAAAACCGACTCAACTGTTCCGAAGGCAAACTTGAAATTACCAAAAACAAAGCATCTTTATTTAGTTCTGAAGAAACTATCGTTAAAAAAGAAGATTTATCCATTAACAAATCCTTAATTTTAAAATCTAACGATCCTAATATATCCAAATAAGTCGAAAAAAAACCTCTAATCCCAATGATAATCTCAGATGGAAGATGTTTTCTATGTTGAGGCTTTGATGATAAACGATCTTGATAATAGGATATAAACTGTAAAAAAGACTCATCATAAATACCCCAAGTAAACGAATCACTAACACCACTATCCCATGTCAAAGAAACCCTATCATCATGATCAGAAAATGAGTTCAAACATGATAAAGAAACCCCTCCAAACATAGACATACCCGCAAGAAGAAGCATTTGAATATAGGTAATAAATAACGCATTATCAAGAAAACGGCTATCATGATCCATAATCAAAGATTCCTTCAACACGGTTTTTAAAAGCTTATTTTCTTCACTCCCATCCTTTAAAAAAGATTGAACCGTATCCAATTGTTTAACCACAGATTGAATAATCGCAATACCAGGAGGAAGATTATGTTGCATTCAAAAAACTAATCCACATCAACTTGTTTTTGTATCCCCTGTACTTCTAAAAATTTATTAACATCCAATGTTTTTAAATCAATACTACTACCAGAAGAGGCTGGCAATAAAACAATACGTTTATCCTTTAAGGCTTTGGCCATTTCTAATTTAACCATAACTTTTCCCCCTTGTTCAGCTAAGGCCTGATTCATTTTTTCAATTCCTGTAGCCTCCGCTCTTCCTTCTTCTTTAATAGCTTTTGCAATTTTTTCTTGTTGTGAATAATACGCATCCGCAGCAATAATCGCTTGATCATATTCTCCGTTTGCTTTAGCGATATCTTTATAAACATCCCCTTTTGCAACCTCTAACTTACGCTTATACTCTTCTTGTTTAGCTAAAACCTCTGAACGGAGTTTTTCTGTTTGTTGATCAGCAATTTTTTTATCTTCAATAGCTTGTTGATAATCATCATTAAAGCGATAATCCTTTGTTAAAACACGCTCAACAATTACACCATACGGCTCTAAAATATTATTTAAAAAGAGTTTAGCTTTTTCAGATTTCTTAGCACGCAACTCAGCTGTATAAAATTCTTCTGTTCTTAATTCCCCAAAAACATCTCTAGGCAAGCTTCGTGTAATAACACGAACAATTTTTGTTCGCAATTCCAAATCAGAAGTAGCTACATAAGCCAAAATATGAGGAGCCTTCTCAGGCAAAATACGATATGAAATGATCAAATCCAAACTAATATCATTACCATCAATGGTTTTAAATTTAATATCATCTTGCCCAAACAAATCCCCTTTAGAAATTTTTGCTGTCATTTCCATATTCTGAATATTGGTATTAAAGGTATGCCAATCATTAATGAAAGGAAAAAAGATATAGGTTGAACCAGGCGCATAAATTTCTGTAATAACTCCCTTAGATCCAAAAAACCCCATCTTTTTAGTACGAACGCCTATTTCATTTGGTTTCGTATTATAAAAGATACATCCATTAAGAAATAAAACAGATATTATACTTAAAACAAAAAATAAACGTTTTGAGTTCATCATTCAAACATAACCCTCGTCTTCTCTAAATTAAGTGGATTAAGACCATAATCACCATCACTTGGCAAAACAATAACCTCAATCCCATCTAAAACTTTTGCCATCTCTAACCCAACTAAATTTTCTGATCCCATGCCTTTTAAGGCCTTATTTTTCAATTTAACCTTATACGCTTCTGCACGCTTAACCAAAAGATCTGCCTGCGCATGTTTCGTCCGAACATATAACTCTTGCTCTGCCTTTCTAGTAACCTTATATGCCTTACCCTTTTCTAACTCAACATGAATAATAGCCTCACCTTCTTCAATAACTTTTTGTAATTGTGCATTTTGCATAGCCGCCTTAGCCTCAGCTTGATTTTTATAAATCAACTGATCTTTTAACTTTTTTTCTTCAATATTACGTTGAATTTCTGATGAATATTGAAAATAACGTATCAAAACATGTTCAATAGCAATTCCTTTTTCTTGAAGCTCACTAGCTAATTTATCCTTCGCCTGATTCATTTTTTCAACACGCAAATAAGGATTATAAAACTCTTCCGTCGTTAACGTTCCTAATGTTTCCTTCAAAGCAGGCTCTGCCTTAGGTAAAATCCCATTAATAAAGTATAGCTCTCCTGGACCAATTGTTTTAATAACCTTTAAAGGATCCTCAATTCGAAATATTATCGACACATCCACATCAACAAAAAAACCATCAGATGTTTGAATATGGGCAGAATTATCAATAAAACGTGATGAAGCTTGGTTACGAACTGACGTTAAATCAAACACTTGTAAATCTTTGGGAAAAACATGAAATAAATGAATCCCCGGAACCATAAAATGCCAACCCGTATCATAAACCTTACTTTGAATACCTCTATTTAAGCCTACCTTAACTTGCTTAATCGCAACCTGATTAGGTTTAACATAAATAAAAAAGGCGTTAAAAGAAAATAAAAATAAAAATAATCCCCCTAGAAAAAAAACAAAATATGATGAATTAAAAATACGCTTAGCCCACGCCTCAAATTGTTGCCTTATTTTATCTGGATTCATCTAAGTTACTCTAACATAGAGTTGATCAAATGAAAATGCCCCCTTAAACTCTATGTCGATACCCCTATTATCGATACGAAAAAGATACCCAATAATGAAGATCTTGATTCCCATCCTTTAATGATGGAATATGTCGCTCTCCATATAAATTATGAAAATCATAATAATCAACACCAAAACCAAGTGTACTAAAATGAGGTAAATCAATATTAAATGACTGAGTTATTCCAAGACCTTCACCCAGGCGAATCTCAGAATAAGACTGAACTGGCCAACTCCATTTTTTGGAAAACCCTAAGGTATACTCTAACTGTGTCTGTCCTTTAAATACATATTCAATAGCAAACGGAACATGTGTTTTTGTTGACAGTTTATATCCTGATTGCAAACGATAAGAAGGCCCATGAGATGTTAAATACATACACACATCTGGTAATCTAACATTATAAACCTCATTATATTGAATATGATCTATTCCTGATACCAAATAACGAGACCATCCATCTATAAAAGCCCAAAATGTTAATGATCCTAAAACAGAATAACCATTATACCGTTTTAAATCACTAAAGGACATGTCAATCCCTTTTTCTAAATACTGTAACCGTATTTGATTCAAATATGAATCATCCATGTAAGAAATAGCCATTTTAGAGGTAAAAAAGCCCATAAGATCATACACTGATGTAACCTGACGATCATAAAAACGATCATCAATCATCTGTGATAAAAAAACCTGATTATTAACCCCAGCTGCATACCAAATCAAATCAAAATCACGCGTATCAACAGAACTATGAACCGATAAATCAGACATCGCTGGCTTGATTGTCGAAGACGTTACTTGAGTCTCTAAATTACCTAAAATACGTCCAAAATAGTCATAATACGTATTAGATAGATGCTCACTTCCCCCTACAAGATACCGAGGCTCTACTCCAAAAGCACGCCCTCTACTGCCATGCCCAAACTCTTTATATGGCAATGAAAATGCTAAAAAATATGACTGATTCATAATAAGCCCCGTTAAAAATGATCGCGCATAAAATCCTGATTTTCTATTAAAATAAGACAATTGTTTTATCGAGTACCAATAGCCCATATTAGTAACATCATAAAAAAACAAGGTTGCTTGTCCAACACTACGATTATAATACGGTTTAACAAACATCCCCGAATCAACAGAAAATGATACAAAAGGAGCTGTCGCAAAAACGACACTAGAAAATAAATAAATAAAGAAAGAAACCCCTTTTTTTAGCATACTAAATCACTTTAAACTCGATAAAAATAAAGACAAACGCTCTAAAGCACCATTAATATTATCCATAGATGTAGCATATGATAAACGAATATATCCTTCAGCTCCAAAAGCTGATCCTGGAACCGTAGCAACCAACTGCTCTTTTAACAAAAACTCACAAAAACTAACTGCATCGTGAATAAGACCAGAATCACATCGTTTACCAAAGGTAGATGAAATATTAGGAAACGCATAAAAGGCCCCTTTGGGTTCAATACATCGAATCCCTGATAAGCGATTTAACCCATCAATCAAAACCTTTCGTCGTTCCCGAAAAGAATGTTTCATCGTTTCAACAACATCTTGAGACCCTCTAATAGCCTCTAAACTAGCCCATTGGGATGCTTGCGCAGGATTAGATGTTGAATGGGATTGAATATTAGACATTGCCTTAATAAGGGTTGCATCTGCAACAGCATACCCAATTCGCCACCCCGTCATCGAATACGCTTTGGACACCCCATTAACAATAATGCTACGTTCTTTAATATCTGCCCCTAAAGAGGCTATCGATACATGATGCCCATCATAAATTAATTTTTCATAAAGCTCATCCGAAATAACATAAATATCATGTTTAACAACAACCTCTGCCAAGGCCATTAATTCTTCTTTAGAATAAACCATCCCAGAAGGATTTGAAGGTGTATTTAAAATAAATAGTTTTGTTCTTGGTGTAATCGCCGCCTCTAATTCTTCTGGAGTCACTTTTAAGTCATTCGATTCTTTAGCATTGATATAAACACATTTCCCACCTAAAACTTCTACCTGGCTTGGATAACTAACCCAAAATGGCGTCGGAATAATAACTTCATCCCCTGGATTCAATAAAGCCATCTTAACATTAAATAAAGAATGCTTCCCTCCACATGAGATAATCACATTATCAACTGTATAATCTAAGTTGTTTTCTTGTTTTAGCTTTGTAACAATAGCATCCTTTAAATCCATAATCCCTGATGCTGGCGTATACTTCGTTTTACCATCAATAATAGATTGAATACCGGCTTGCTTAATGGATTCAGGCGTATCAAAATCTGGCTCCCCCGCACTCATACCAATAACAGGTTTTCCTTCTTTTTTTAATTGATTAGCCATAGCAGTAATAGACATCGTAATACTAGCTTTAATGCCTAAAGCTCTATCTGAAATTAAAACGGTTTTCTCTTTTTCTGTCATCCCAAAACTCCTTACTTAAATCTCATCATACATCAAAATAGCGAGAAAAATACCAAAAACTTTTTCACACATAAGAAAGTACTAAATTATGTTTAAGAAAACAAGAATTTTGGGCACAATATATACTATACAGAGTAAGTTTATTATTTATAGTAAGATTAAGCTAATTAAAGGTTTAAAATGATAAAATTAAAATATAATAAAACAAAACTAGAAGGATTTGCAGATGCAATGACTCACGGCATCGGATTAATCTTTAGCATCATAGGATTTATAATTTTAATTTTAAGTGCTGCAAAAACAGCAAACACATGGATATTTATTGGATTTAGCATTTATGGAATTTCATTAATCTCAACCTACTTATCCTCCACGATATATCATCTATATCTATACTATCATCCCATTCCAAATAAACACTTTAAAAGAATTTTGTTATTATTTGACCATTGTTCAATTTTCTTTTTAATCGCAGGTTCCTATACCCCTATATTATTAGTTTTTATGAGAAACACACTAGGATGGAGCTTATTTTCTTTAATATGGTTTTTAACCTTTGCAGGAATGCTATACAAACTAAAATTTATTGGAAAATTCAAACGATTCTCTTTATTTATGTACCTATCCATGGGTTGGTTAATTTTATTATCTATAAATGACTTAATTAATTTAGTTCCAATTAACTTAATTTGGTTTCTTTTAATTGGAGGCATTTTTTATACCGTAGGCATTATTTTTTATCAAAAAAAATCTATTTATTTTAACCATGCCATATGGCATATGTTTGTTTTAATTGGAAGCATTATACATTTCTTAGGAATTATTTTTTTTATTAATTAAGTTTATGAACAATCTCTTTAGCCATCCCAAACAACTTGCTATAATCCAAGGATAATGATGCGTCCTCAACCCATTATAATATCCATACTAATCTCAATAATAGCTACCCAAACGCCTTTAATAGCATTCTTTAATTACACAATATGCAAAAAAGAAATTCCTGAATTTTCTGGAAAAAAAACATACCCTTTTAATTCATTAAATGAATTAAAAACATTAGATAACCTAAAAAAATTCGGCTTAAGTGCGCCCAACGAAACCGATCATCAAAAAGGAAAAGCGCTAATTTTATTATCCTTACAAGCAAATGCAAATAAACATTCCGACTGGGCTTTAGCACATGGATTACTAGGAACAAGTATGTTAAAAGCATCCTCAATAGAAAAAGCCGCCTATAAATCTTTTTTTATGTCATTAAATAATTACAATTATTACAAAATGAATGAAAATCAAAGCCTCATGTTTTTATTTGATGACATTATAAACACAATTAACAAAACAAACTCTTTAATCGTAAAACGAGAACTTGTTATCATGTCCATCAGCAGATATATTCATAATCGTTTCACATATAATACAAGCGGTGACTCTAAGCCTATTTATACCCCTGAAAAAAACAGAAAAATACACCCCCAATTAAAAAAAATGTTAGACATAGGAATAAATGTATATAGCGACTTTGAAGATAAAGAAGTTGATGATCAAAACTTACTTTCAATTTTAGGCATTGCCTATGCTGTGCTTCAATTTGATAACGTCACTCTTAAGGATATCGATTTAAGGTACTTAGAACCTGTAAAAATTTATAATGATACTTTAAAAATTGCATTAGATACGCTTATTAAACGCCCTACACACGGGTATAAGTTTCTCGTTATATTAAATAGCAAAATGGAAAGAAAAAAATTGCCCGTTAAAGATATCATGTTATTTACGACAAATAAAACAAGCAAACAATTAATTAAAACCCTTATAGAAAATGATATTCATACCCTTGCCATCTCCTCCGATGAAACTCCGAAAACCTCCTTTATTCCTAAAAAAAATCAAATCAAAGAAACCTCCCCCAAAAAAACTAAGAAAGAACCACAACAAGCCCTAGATCAAAGCATTCAAGAAAACGAGACGCCTCAAGAATCTCCACAACCCTTAGAACGTGATACTCAAGAAAACGAAACAGCTCAAGAATCTCCGCAACCCTTAGACCGTGATACTCAAGAAAACGAAACAACTCAAGAATCTCCACAACCCTTAGAACGTGATACTCAAGAAAACGAAACAACTCAAGAATCTCCGCAACCCTTAGAACGTGATACTCAAGAAAACGAGACAGCTCAAGAATCTCCACAACCCTTAGAACTCGATACTCAAGAAAAATCTAGTGAAAAAGAGACCCAAGATGATGATATATTTGCTGAAGATAGGTTTAGATAAAAACTAACTATTAATACATGATTTTACAATGAATTTAGCTGAAAAAAATGACATCGTAACCATTCATTATTCCATTCATTATAGCAATGGAAAACTCGTCGATACTACACACAAAAAACGCCCCGTTAGATTTATACTTGGCTCTTCAAAGGTTTTACCCTATGTAAACAAGTTAATTATAGGTATGACAATTGGAGAAATAAAAACAACAACTGTAAAAGCAAAAGATGCATTTGGAGAAAAATCAAAAGACTTAATTAAATCACTAAATAATGAAACAGTACCAAAACATATTAAAAAAGAAATTGGAAACAAAATTGAAATTCACCAACATAATGAAACACCATTAATCGCTACCATTATAGATGTTCAAGAATCATTCATCACAATCGATGCAAACCCTGAACCTATTGGAAAAGACCTCGTAATAAAAATAGAACTTTTAGATATAGAAACCGAAAACTCTTGAAAATTTATAGCTTTCTTGAAAAAATATAACCCGTCTTGAAAAATCTTACCTGTTACTATATTTTTCATGTAATATTAGTATTTAAGATTTAAGCAAAGCCTTATTATAGGCCTATGCTTTAAAAGATGGTATATTACAATTATGTCATAATTATGAGGTTAAATAAATGATTATAGAAAATTTAGATCAAGTTGCAAATCAAATTGAAAGTGAGCGAGGAATTAAGAAAGAGTTTTTATATGAAGCCCTCGAACAGGCACTAGCATCAGCATGTCGCAAGCATATTGGAGATGGAAGTCAATTAGAATGCAAACTAGATCCCTCTGCAGGAACAATGCAGTTTTATAGAGTCAAAGAAGTTGTAGATGATATTTTTTCTGAAAGCACTGAAATATTGATTAATGAAGCCAAAAAGATCAATAAAAAAGCAGACATTGGAGATGAAGTTAGTGTTGAGTTTATTCCTACTGATTTTGGTAGAATAGCAGCTCAAATAGCAAAACAAGTAATTACACAGCGTTTAAGAGAAGCCGAAAGAGATTCCGTTTATGAAGAATTTGAATCAAAAGTTGGACATGTTGTCAATGGAACCGTCCAGCAAATTGAAAACAAATCATACTTAATCAATCTTGGAAGAACGGAGTCTATCTTAGGTTATCATGACCAAATTCCTGGAGAAAAATTTGAACTAAATGAAATCATTCGCGTTTATGTTACCAATGTTGATAGAAGTAACAAACGAAACATGATATCCATTTCAAGATCTCATTCAGGATTACTACAAGCATTATTTGAATCTGAAATTCCCGAAATAGCAGATGGTATTATTGATGTCATGTCAGTGGCAAGAGAACCTGGCATTAGAGCAAAAGTAGCTGTAAAAACAAACAATCCTTCTATAGGTGCCGTAGGAACCTGCGTTGGCCAAATGGGCGGTCGCATACAAACTATTATAAAAGAATTAGGAAACGAAAAAATTGATGTATTAGAATGGCATGAAGATATTAAAGTCTATATAGCAAACTCACTAAAACCCGCCGATATTTCTAATGTACTGCTTACCGATCAAGAAAATAAGCAAGCAACCGTCGTTGTTGCAAAAGATCAGTTATCGCTAGCTATTGGAAAGGCTGGTGTCAATGTTCGATTATCCGTTAATTTAACAGGATGGAAACTTAACGTAATTAGTGAAGAAGAATTTAATCAAAATCAAAACTCTTTCCTAGAAAATATAAATACTAATCAAAATACAGATGATAAAGCACTATTAGACGACAAAATCTCTAACTCTAAATTAGCTCAAGCAATAGCAAATGACGTAAACTTAGAAAAACAAAAACAAATCGAAGTAACAAAAGAAAAATTAAAAGAAAAATTAAAAACTATTTCAAAACAAGATAAAAACGACATGAAAGTTTCTGTACTCGCTAAACTATTAAACGTTAAAACAGCAGACCTCATTGAAAAAGCCAAAGTAAAAGGCATTGAGATTAAAAGCAATCGAAGTATCTTATCCCATGAACAAGTCAAAGAAATAAAAGAGAAGGTATTTATTTGAAGGTCCAAGATATTGCAAAAGAATTAAATATTGATCTTAATACCTTTCTTAGTTTTTTAAGAGAACAAGGAATTCGTCAAGTAAAACATACTACAAAATTAGACCCAGGAACAACTACAAAAGTAAAAAAACAATACAAATTACTTCAAGAAAAAAAGAATTCAGAAAATATAGTTCTACCCGAAAAAACAATATCCTTTAATAAAGAATCTATAAAAGTATCTGAATTAACACAAGTATTAGAATTCCCAATGGCTCAAATTATGAAAATTTTTCTACAAAAAGGCTTAATGGTAAACTTAAATTCTGAAATCGATCAAGACACATTAACTGAAATCGCAAAAGAACTTAATATTACAGTAGAAATTGAAGATCTAACAGTTGAAAATGAACTCGGCCTTAAAACAAAAGTAATGGAAATTGAATCTGAATCAATATCTGAATCAAATAAAACATCCCATATTATAAGACCCCCTGTTATCACCATTATGGGTCACGTTGATCACGGAAAAACATGTTTACTTGATCAAATAAGAAAATCAAATATCGTTGATATTGAATCAGGCGGTATTACACAGCATATTGGTGCTTATCAAATCATCCACAATAAAAATAAACTAACATTTTTAGATACCCCTGGACACGAAGCATTTACAAGCTTACGAGCTCGAGGTGCTCAAATTACAGATATAGCCATTTTAGTAGTGGCTGCTGATGATGGTGTAAAACCACAAACCATTGAAGCCATTAACCACGCCCAAGTTGCAGACGTCCCCATTATTGTTGCTATTAATAAAATTGATAAAACAGATATTGATATTGATAATGTCAAACAACAGTTAAGCCAACATAATTTATTAGCAGAAGATTGGGGAGGAAAAACAATCATGGTCCCTGTCTCTGCAAAAACAGGAAAAGGCTTAGATTCTTTATTAGAAATGATTGAACTTGTAGCAGAGCTACAAGAATTAAAATCAAATCCAAATAGTGCCTGTAAAGCCGTTGTTATAGAATCCAAACTTTCAGCACAAAAAGGCCCTATAGCAACCGTAATAGTGAAAGCCGGCACTCTAAAAGTAGGGGATCATTTTATTATTGATGATCACTACGGAAAAGTACGCGCTATATTTAATGATGCCAATAAACAAATTAAAACATTATACCCTGGAGACCCGGGTGAATTACTAGGGTTTTCTGAAGTTCCTAAACCAGGATCCATCCTAGAAACAAAAAAATCTGAAAAAGAGTGTAAAAATTATATAGAAAGCAAAGAAAAAAGCACGCTGATTAATAAAAATTTAAGTCAAAAAATGTCCGTTTCTCTTGAAGCGTTATCCTCTCAAGCAGAAGAAGGAAATTTAAGACAATTAAACTTAATTATAAAAGCAGATGTTCATGGGTCTCTTGAAGCAATAAAAGGATCTATTGAAAAAATTGAATCAAAAGATATCCCAATAAAAATTATTCACTTTTCAACAGGAAATATAACTGAAAATGACGTATTATTAGCAAAAGCATCGGATGGAATTATTTTTGGATTTAATGCAGAACCTTCATCTGAAGCAACACAATGTGCTCAAAAAGAAAAAGTAACGATTAAAACATATTCTATTATCTATCATATTTTAGATGACATCCAAAATGTAATAACAGGCTTATATAAAACCGAATTTGAGGAAATTGAGCAATCCCAAATTCTAATAAGAGAAATCTTTAAATTTTCTAAAATCGGGAAAATTGCTGGATGTCATATTACAAAAGGAAAGGTTGAACGAAATCATAAAATACGTGTAATCAGAGAAGGAAATGAAATTTTTTCTGGAGAAATTGAATCATTAAAACGCTTTAAAGAAGATGTAAAAGAAGTTGCCGAAGGCTATGAATGTGGAATTGTATTAAAAGGAATGAATGATTTACAAGTTGATGACATTATTATTTCATTTCAGATTAAAGAAAAAAAAGTATTATAAATGTCACGCCAAAAAAAAATTTCATCGTTACTCAAAACGGAAATTTCTTTATTATTAATAAAAAAAATAAATGATGACAGAATAGGCTTTATCAGTATAACAGATATAAAATTATCCAAAGATTTAGCTCATGCGTGGGTATATTACAGCCAAATTGGGAATGATAAAGAAAAAGAACGAACTAAAAAAGGCTTAGCATCAGCAACAAAATTTATCCATGCAGAATTATCAAAACTAATTCGTTACATGAGCATCCCAAAAATACATTTTCGTTTTGATGAAAGCCTAGAAAAAGGAGTCCATTTAATAAAAAAAATTGATGAGATTAATCAATGAAACATAAAGAGTTATATCAACAATTCAATCATCATATCCAAACTGCCCAAAAAATTCTTATTACCGCACACCAATACCCAGATATCGATGCAATTGGATCCTGTTTAGCCTTAGCTGAAGCCATCAAAAAAAATAAAACCGTCAAAGTTTGGATTCCTAAAAATGATTCTAAAGAATGGGACTGTTTCCCAAAATTTGATTATATTGAAAAAGACTTTCCAAACAACTTTAAATTTGACACATGCATTGTATGTGATTGTTCCAATCTAGAGCGCGTTGATCAATATGAACATATCAGCAATGCCACTCACACATTCACAACCATAAATATTGATCATCACTCTGATAACAATTATTTTGGTGATATTAATATTGTAAAAACAATATCATCCGTTGGCGAACTGTTATATGAACTTTTCCAACATCTTAATATCCCTATTTCATCACCAATGGCAATATGTTTATATGCAGCCATCAGCTTTGATACTGGCCGATTTGCCTATTCCAATGTAACTGAAAAAACATTAGAAACCGCATCTAAATTAGTTAAATTAGGCGCTACCCCCTACGTAATAACACAAGCCATGGAAGAAAATAAATCAGAAAAAGATTTTCAACTGATAAAAATTGCCATTGATAATCTAGTAATCAATAACGATGCTGGGTTTGCCTACACTACAATCCCCAAAAGAAGCCCTAAAGGAAGTATTAAGATTATTGACTTTATTAGACAGTTAAAAGATATAGACCTATTAATCGTCTTTCAAGAACTTCAATCTAAACTTGTAAAAGTAAACTTGCGATCAAAATCTGAAATTAATGTTTCAAAAATTGCCCAACAGTTTGGAGGAGGCGGTCATGATAAAGCCGCAGGAATCGTATTAAAAAAAGATCTAGAAACCTGTCAAGCCGAACTAATTCAATATATTCAATCCCGATAAATACCATTAATATCCTAACTATTTATAGTCATCCATTACTAAATTTTGATACATCATGTTAAATCTATCTGCACAAACATCCACAACTCATAGAGGTTAAACTCATTTGCAAAAATTTCATATCTAAAATACTTGGATTTAACATCTTATATATAGATAAAATATGGTTTTTGAGATCCACAGAAATACCACTCGCGTGTAAATATTGCTTAAATTCTGAATAATTTATCTGTTTAAATTCAGAAAGCACATCTTGCATTGCCTTAATAACCTGAATTTGATAATTTCGATAATTGTCATCCTGTACAGGTACATCAATATTTTCATGATAGTTAAATATAGAAGAAATAGCAGATTGCAGCGTATCATTTAATTGAAAATCACCGCTAGATCCATTGATATCAGGCTTACTTAACTCATGAATAATATCCTCCCACCATAGAACAAGCTTAGCTCGTATCTCCTTAGAACAGCTCAGATCATCACCATGAGATAAATTACAACTATCACCTTCCCCAACACCTAATTTTTGATCTAATAAAACAATATTGCCGTCTCGATCCACAAGCACATTCCCACTATTTTGATTAAAAAAGCCCATTAAGCATGAATCTCCCCCCTTACTATATTTCTCCCCAAGCCCATCTCCCGTAGCCAATAGTCTAGAAACCAAATAAGCCCTTACTACCTTCCTTAATTTTTTTTCATCAAGCTGCCCCTGACTTAGCCCATCCTGACGTACTAAACACTCTAAGCCCCCAACATAGACACGGTCCATCCATAAAACTGGTCGCTGTTCTAAAAAATCCCCAATACTTGAACAATCAGTTAAGCCAGATTTCTGAAGTATGTGAAAAACTTGTGTTTTTAGATCCCCGCTTAAAAGAGTCGCATTAGCAGTATCAACACCCAATAGTTTTAATAATTCTCCCGTATATACTTCATTTAGACTCGTTGCATACACCTCATCGGAGTTAATAACCATCCCCTCATCATTTTGCTTATATTTAAAAATCTTCAAACAAAAGTTTTGTTCACCTAATCCAATAAAATAAACATCTGATTCATCCCCTTGTTCAGAACAAGGCTCAATATATGTAACCTGACATGTTGAAAACAATGAGCTGAGGTCATTAAAAAGAAGATCCCTAGAGCTATGGTTATACCCATTTAGAGAACCTCTGCTGACATCCCCCATATTAAAAAAACCACATAAAGATATGCCTTGCAAATTCTACCTACTATTAAATAAATTTTTTGTTTTATATAGTTATCGAAATAACTAACAAAAAAATTTCAAATAATACTTAAAAATATTAAATAGAAGATCATGAATCACCCTCCACCTATTTATAAAATGACGAATACAAGCAAAACGTCACTTCAAAGCACGTATTTGACTAATTGGCCAAAATGTAAACAATGCTTTTCCAATAATATCCTTTTCTTTTACAAAACCCCATGCTCGTGAATCTAAGGACATAGATCGATTATCCCCAAGCATAAAATATGATTTTTCTGGTATTTTTGAAGGCCCATAATAGGTATAATCTTTTCGTATATTAACCCCCACTAAAATCAATTCTTTACCATTCACATAGACAACCCCTTGCTTAATTTCAATACTATCACCAGGTAATCCAATACAGCGCTTCACATAATCTTTGCCATCTTGATGAGGAGACTTAAACACAACAATATCACCACGTTCAGGCGTTTTAAAATAATAAACAAATTTATTAACAAATAATCTATCATTAAATTTACCATCAACGCCTCCAATCAATGTAGGAATCATAGACCCCGTTGGAACAACAGAAACCTGAATAATATATGTCTTAATTAATAAAGCTAAAATTAATGCAATAACAATAGTTTCAATAAAATCAATACTATAGAAAAAAAGTTTATTTTTTTCTTTAAAACGATCTTTTAACGACTTATAATTTAAATAACTATTCTTAATTTGATTAATCACAAAGTATATTGTATCAAATAAATTTTAGAGCGTATATTAATTTACTCCCTTTTAATATATCATTATAAAACACTCAAAGCTCTACTAAAATCTCGCTAAATATGCCCCTATTTTTATTTAGACGAGACCATGATATTACCTACGTATTGTCATCAAAATAATATCTTATAAGCACATATATCAGCCTTTATCATAACTTGATGGCATCCATCCCCCACACGTGCAAGGTCTTACTATAGCAATCTTATGCTGTTAAAAACGTATTATAAACCACCATATAAATGTTTAAATGATCCCATAATCTATGAGGACAATCCTAGTAACCATGTTTTACGAATAAGCCAATTTATAGTAGTACGTAAGTATCGAAGGCTATGATTGATATGAAAGAGCGTGTCTCAACCCATTTTTTTGAGATCTCCGTAACCTGATACCGTGGTGATACGATCCTTAAATTGCACATATTTTGTTTGATAAAACAATGTGTTTATGATGGGCCTATAATAGAGAGACTCATCCGAATAAATCGTTGTTTTAGCGGGTATTGTTGATTGAATGTTTAAAATAAGCGACATAAATTAGTTCTTCTGTAATCAGATCTAAAGCCATATTTTTTTCGAAAAATGGCTGTTAAATAACCTGTGGCTGGCACACTAGCCAACTCAAACCCAATGTTACAAAAACAATAAGAACTGGTATACTAATATCAATGATCAACTGTTGCATATTTGAAGATGATACCGTTTCTAATTTATTTCCAATAACAGAAACCCGCCCCATTTATGACTGTCAAGTTGGCATGTCTACATTATTTGAAAAATTTTATCAATCATTTAAATACAGCAATATAACCTTACATGCTCGAGCATACTTAAAATCAACCTTACAAGAATCCTATAAAAAATTTCCAATCAATAATATTAATACTGGAAGCCCTTGCTTATTTTATAACGGACGATCCATAATAACCGAAGAGTTAGTTAATAAAATAAAAAAAATTGATCCTAATCAAAATACCCTATTTACTTATAAAGGAACTATCATAGTAGCCTTTCTTAAAGGGGATCTATTAGAAATAGCCATTCACCTATTAAAAGAATTACCCAATAATTCAACCTTCATTAAACAATTACGATCCAAATGCATTGTAACTGAACTAGATGAATGTAATATAGTAAATGCTCCATGGGATTTAATTGAATTCAACAAACTATATTTAGAAACTGACTTTAAAAACTCAAAAAAATTAGGCATTATAAAAGGACACCTTAGCCCATTCACATCTGTATATGATGAAAGCAATGTTTTCATAGATAAAAACTCCTACGTTGAAGATTTTGTTGTAATTGATGCAAGAAAAGGCCCCGTCTACATAGAACAAAATGTCATTATTCATGCACATACTAGAATAGAAGGCCCTGTTTTTATTGGAAAAAATTCAACCCTATTAGGAGGGCGCATATCAAATTCAACCATAAATCAATTATGTAAAGTTTCAGGAGAAGTATCAAACTCCATTATTGAATCTTACTCAAACAAAGCCCATGCTGGATTTTTAGGAGATAGCTATGTAGGCCGCTGGGTTAACTTAGGTGCTGAAACAACCACATCAAACTTAAAAAATGATTACTCAGATATTTCAATAAAATTTGAAAAAAACAAAATACAAACAAACAAACAATTTTTAGGAACAATGTTTGGAGATCATGTTAAAACAGCCATTGGAACGAAATTAAATTGTGGAACCATTATCCGAACAGGATCTATCATTTTTAATCACACCTTTACAACAAAATATTACCCCCCATTTTCATGGGGAACCGCAGATAAAAAAACCTATTTCAAATTAGAAACTTTCTTCTTAGCATTAGAACGCATTATGAAAAGACGTAATATTGAACTAAGTGATAACTACAAAAATCTTTATATATTTTTACACGAAAACTACACAAAGAAATGACCCCTGAATCAATATTCAAGCAATTAAAAGACTGTAAAGGAAAATCTATTAAACACTGCATAGAAACGTCCGATATGACATTAGATTTATCACATTCCATAATACCTGAAGAAGCATTTTTAAAATTTAGTTCCATAACAAAAAAAATAAAGTTAATCGAAACATTTAATTCTTTTTTTTTTAAAAACACATATAATTTTACTGAAAAAAAAAGTGTAAATCATCATCAATTACGATCAAAAAATAATAATTTTTATACAAATGAAAAAAAACGACTCTTAAGATTTATTGACCAATTTCACGCAAAAGACACCAATCCCATTACTGATATCGTTCAAATAGGAATAGGAGGGTCTTATATAGGCCCAAAAGCCATTTATACAGCACTATATTCTCAGGCTATTAGTAACTCTGAAAAACCATTAAGAGCTCACTTTATTGCAAATATTGATCCCATTGAATTTAAATTATGCATGAATCAACTTAGCCCAAAAAACACTCTCTTTTTAGTAGCATCCAAAAGTGGTTCTACCTTAGAAGTAAAGACTAATATTAAATTATTACAAGAATGGTGGGAGTCTCATAATTTATCTCAAGAATTACTTAAAGAACATTGCATTGTCCTAACATCAAAACAATCCTCTATAGATAACCAGTCCCTTAGCAAAGATCAATTCTACATAGATAATACAATTGGTGGTAGATTTTCAACAACAAGCGTAATAGGAATGTGTCTAATAGGTTTATGTTTTGGAAGTAATGCCGTAAAACAAATTTTATCTGGCGCCAACATAATAGATAACAACTCACAAAACAGCAATATTACTAACAACATAGCCTTAGCTGCAGCATGGGAACATATTTGGCAACGAAACATAAAAAACTATTCTCTAAGAACTGTCATAACTTATAGCTACTCTTTACAATATTTCCCATCATTAATTCAACAACTAACATGCGAAAGTAATGGAAAATCCGTAGATAAAAATAATAAGTTTATATCTTATAAAACAGCGCCTATGATTATATCTAGTATTGGAACAACTGACCAACACTCTTTTTTTCAGTTACTACACCAAGGTACAAACACCATTCCTGTTGAATTTATAGGCGTAAAAAACCAAGCAAAAAAACATCATTCACCCATTGAAAAAGAAGCTAACACCTTACTCAACACCAATATGAACTCTCAAATAAAAGCCTTAGAAAGTGGTGAAAAGTCAGATAATGCCCATGTTTACTTTAAAGGAAATAAGCCATCATCACTTATTTTACTAAACGATATTACCCCTTATATATTAGGACAACTAATTGCATTTTATGAAAATAAAACGATTTTTGAAGGGCTAATTTGGAATATAAATTCATTTGATCAAATGGGTGTAGAGTTAGCAAAAAAATTAACAAAAACCCTAAGTAAAAATTAATCAATCATTATTAGAAGAAAATAAATGTTGAAACGTAAAAATTATAAAATAAAATAAATACTTCCAACGAAAAACACGTTTTGGATCTTGAATAGCACGAAATATCCATTCACCTCCTCGTGAGGATATCCAATTAGGCGCTAATTTTTTGTTCCCAGATAAAACTTCCAAAGCACCCCCAACACCAATAACAATACCAGAGCTACAATATTGAGATAGCGTTTGAATAAAATATTCTTGTTTTGGAAATCCCATTCCAACAAAAATAACATCCGGGTTTACGTCTGTAATAGAGTTAATAATCTCAGGAACATCAAATTCTGAAAAGTAACCATGAGAACTACCAACAATCCTCACGTTAGGATAAAGTTTCTTTGATCTAGAAATAGCATTCGTAATGATGTCTTGTGATGATCCTACAAAATAAAACGTTAAATCTTTCTGTTGTAATAACTGAAATACTAACTCAATGCCGCTAACTATACAAACAGGCCCTTTACAAAGAACCCAAGAAGCCCACTTAATCCCATACCCATCCGCTACAATAGTATCTGCCCTTGTCAACCAGGTTTTAGCAATCAAATTACGTTCTGCTAAAACAACCATTTCCGGATTTAATGTTACCACGCGATGCAATACTCCTTGCGACTTAGAAACCAACAAACGATCTACAACCTCCATAACACTACTATTTTCTACATCATATCCAAAAAGATTACTTGTCATGTAAACACCCATTCATTTAATCGAGATAATTCTAACAATCTATCTCGGCTCTTAACTATATTATCCTGATAAAAACAAAAATTGCTAGTTATAGATGTTATAAGTTGCTTAAAAGAAGATGGTAATGTTAGTTCCTCCATCGTTAAAACAGGTTGTTTCATTAACGTAGCTAACTGAAAAACCTTGTCATCATACGCAATAGCAATAAATGGAATACCTTGCAAAGACGCCCAAATACATCCATGATACCTCATAACAAGCATACAGTTATAATGTATATTAGAAGCCTTGTAATAACTACTAGCAGAAACCTCTTTAATATCATTATTTTGTATTCCACTATCGATCAATAATTGAGTATCAACAGACTGACAAAAACTTAAGCCCGATACATGAAACCCCAAATTCCTTATCTCAGATACCAAAGACGCATACTGTTTTTGTTCTTTTATTTGACAAAAATTTACACCAACCGTATTCGTGCTAATAGATTCTCTGGGGAAAAAGCCAGAGGCTTGATAAAACGCTAAATCACTTGATAGCTTTACTCGATTACCTAAGCTAACATACTCAGATACCTCTTTAGATCGTATTGTAATTTTTGATACACAATCTAATGCTATTCGAACAAAAAGCTTAGCCATAAAACCCCGTATTGGACCAATCCCTTGAGCTAACAACACAATCTTTTTATTAAAAAATTTAGCAAAAAAAATAAAACTTAAATAATAAAATAAGCTGAAATTAGATGTTGTATTTTGCAGTAACCCACCACCCCCAAAAACAAGAATATCAACAGAAAAAATTGTTTTAATAACCATAAAAGGGTTCCAACGGTTAATAGCATAACGATATGAATTCCCTTTAGCCGATAAAATCCAAATACGTTTAGATCTCAACATCTTTTCTACAAGAAATATTGTCTTATCCAATAAAATATCATCCCCCACATTACCATACCCATAATACCCAATTAATAACGCCTTCATCTCTAAAGCATGACATGTCCATCATAAACATGTTTAGCAGGCCCCGTTTTAATAACATGGTTATCTGATTCTTGCCATTCAATGAACACGTTACCTCCCGGTTGCTCAATCGTTACCTTACGTTCAAATTGATCCGAATAAACCCCAGCAACCGTTGCAGCACAAGCACCTGTACCACAAGCCAATGTTTTACCAACACCTCTCTCCCAAACAACCATTTTACCTAGTTGTCGACTAATAACATCTACTAATTCAATATTAATCCCAGATTTAAATAAAGGATTAGCATAAACCTCTTCAGCAATTTCATCCAATGATTGATGGTTATGTGAATCAAGAAAAATAACAAGATGAGGGTTCCCCATAGATACAATATAAGCATCATATGAAACCCCCTTAATAGAAATTGGCAAGCTATGAATAATCTCATTTTTTGTCATAAAAGATATATCTGATTGAGGAATTCCCATATCAATTTCAACACCAACAACAACACCCTCTTTAAGAATTAGAGCAGGCACCATTTTTCCAGCATCGGTTTCTACAGAAAAAACATCTGTTTCAATAAGCTTATGCTCATAACAAAATGATGCAAAACACCGAAGTCCATTTCCACACATTTCAGGAGACGATCCATCACTATTAAAAATAGTCATACGACTATCACATAAGCTTGATTCCAAAACAATAATAATACCATCGGCACCAATACCATAATGCCTATCACATAAGGCTGATGCAATGCCTTGAATATGATCAATATTAATGCGCTGGTTTAGACCATCAAAGATAATAAAATCATTTCCCAGCCCATGATATTTAGAAAAATGATATGTTTGTTTCATAAGTCAAGTCTAGCTCCTAATGATTTTAATTTCCCCATTAAATTAAAGTACCCTCGATTAAGATGATGAAGCCCATGCACAACTGTTTTGCCTTCAGCAATCAATCCAGCCAACACAAGTGCAGCACCTGCTCTTAAATCTGTAATTTTCACATCCGCTCCTGATAATTTTCCTCCTGAAACAATAGCTATTTGCCCATCTACTTGAATAGAAGCTCCCATCCTAACTAATTCATTAACATGCATAAAACGATTTTCAAAAATAGTTTCTTTAATGACACTTTTACCACAAGCAATGCTTAACAAGGCCATCATCTGTGCCTGCATATCTGTTGGAAAGCCTGGATGAGGTTCTGTAGTAATATCAACAGGATGAATCGAACCATTTGCTGAACATCGGACATTATTATTATCATAAGAAATTATCAAACCTGCTTCATCTAAAACATCCGTAATTGATGACAAATAACTAGAATGTACATGTTTAATTTCAACACATCCCCCCGTAATACCTCCCGCAATTAATAAAGTCCCAATCTCAATTCTATCAGGAATAACAAAGTAATCACGAACCCCCATTAAAGATTGAACCCCTTGTACAAAAATAGAAGATGTTCCATGCCCTTCAATAACAGCACCTGCTTTAATAAGAAAGTTAGCTAAATCTACAACCTCAGGCTCTCTAGCCGCATTATTAATAACGGTTTCCCCTTTAGCCAAACAAGCTGCCATCATAATATTTTCTGTAGCTCCTACAGAAGGAAATGGCAAATCAATAGCATCTCCCTTTAAATTTAGAGCTGAAAATTCAACAAACCCATGCTCAAAGTTAATATCAACCCCTAATTTTTTTAGCCCCTGAATATGAATATCAACAGGACGTAACCCAATAGAACACCCACCAGGAAGAGGTACTTTAGCAAATCCAGTTTTAGCCAATAAAGGCCCCGCAACAAAAAAAGAAGCACGCATAGCTGTAACAAGTTCATAAGGAGCAATATGACGAATTTTCTTTTGATTTAAAATATGAATAGATCCACCTGCCCGATATTCCGTACGAATATTAAGTGAATTAAGCATCCTCACCATCGAATTAATATCCCCTATAGGAGGAATATTTAATAACGTTGTTTCCCCATCAAGCATAATAGTAGATGATAAAATAGGCAAAACCGCATTTTTAGCTCCAAAAACGTCAATAACCCCATTTAACTCATGTCCCCCTTCAATGGTTACACTTGTTTTTTCCATACTAAGAAACGAAAGTCCCTATAAGCGTATTAAGCGCTTCCATAAAATGATCCAACGATCGATCATTTGTAATACATACATCACAATATGTGTAACATTCCTCTACATTCTGACCTATATTAATCCCGTTTAACTCATTATTATCTTGATCTACAAATGTTGATAAATCAACAAAATCGGTGCCATGTTTTCGCTTAGAAATACGATTAAAGCGTTTTCCTTGATTCGCTCGAATTCCTACTAAAAAAACCCCTTTTTTCTTTAAAAAAGCAGCTTCATCAGGATGCCGAATACTATCAAACACCACATCGTTATACTGCCCTTTCATAACATGAGCATATGTTTTTTCAGCAAAATAAGTTACCCCATATTGCTCTTTTAAAGTATTTGAATAGTGGGTTAATGTATCCCGATCATCCGACAAATCATGCTCACGCACATACTCTCTAATAACATCAGATAAAGACACAACCTCATATCCTTTTTGCTTAAAAAAGTCACAAGCTGTAGACTTCCCAGATCCAATAGGGCCTATAAACCCAATATAATGCGTTTGATTCTCCTGATTCATAAGACTCCTAGTATAATTGAATTTAATAAATAAGCCAAAACTATACTCGATATGTCTTAACAATGTTACTAGCGACTTTTTGTCCCTTTGCAATATGCTTTTGAACGACATCAAACGACGCTATGTTTGAAGATGATACAGCATCTTGATTGAGATAAACCGTTTGAGACGGAAATGCAAATTCAACCGTTAATTTTTGAGCTAAACGAATAATATCTAACATCAATCGCTCACGTGCTCCTAACTCATCCTCCCACGTAGCAGTTTCAAAAAAAACATATAAAAGAATATCCAAACTACTAGCTGAAAACTGATTTAATCGAACCACATAATAATCTTTACGAGTATCCGAATGCAACTCAATTAACTCTCGAATACCCGCACAAAACGCTTCAATTTTTTCAATAGGCGTATCATAAGTAACAGATATCATCGTATTGAATCGACGATACTGTCGTTCTCCCATATTATCAACAGAAGCCGTTAATAACACTGAATTAGGTACACTAACCAATGAATTATAAAATGTTCGAACACGTGTACTCCTAAACCCTAAATGCTCAACCGTTCCTTCAATATCATTAATTTTAACCCAATCTCCAATCGAAAAAGGCCGATCTGTAACAACCGTTAAAGAGCCAAAAATATTAGCAATGGTATCTTTAGCAGCCATAGCAATAGCAATACCACCAATACCCAACCCTGTTAATAAACTAGCAAGTGGTAAATTTAAAATCTCAGCAATAGAAATTAATCCAACAACAACCAACAATATTTTGATAACTTTGCCTAACAACGGAGCTAACAAATCATCAAATTTAAGTGACGTCTTTTTTGACCTTTCAACCAAAAACATTTCTGCATAATTTGTTAGTCGTAATCCTAACCATATAATGGCAACATAGGTGAGAACCTTAGCAATAATTAAACAAAGGCCAAAAAAAGAATCAGAAAAATTAAAAAATGTAAGGGAAACCGATACACTCCAAATTAAAACCAACACCTGAATAGGAAGCTGTAACTGAGGTAACTGTTTTGATAATAATAACGATAACAAATCTAACTGGTTTTTTTTATAAATTAATCGAAGAGCATGAATAAGCATATACGTAATAACATGTGCAACAATAATACCGACAACAATAACCAAAACAGAAAAAACACCCCCTAACATAGTTCCTGTTAGTGTAACTCCCGTCAATTGTGCAATTAATGTATCCATCACTACCTTTACTATTATGCCATAGAATTAAATACTTATCATGAGTAAGAAAAAGTAAAACAATAATTTACGGTATCTAATAAATTCGTTACAATTTTGCAAGTAGAAAAAAGTCAATTAAAATAGTTATAATTAAGGATTAACATATGTCAAAAAAAATTGTTGTACAAAAATTTGGAGGAACCTCCGTAGGATCGCCAGAAAAAATTAAAGCAGTTGCAAACAGAACATCTCAACTATTAGAAAATAACAACAAACTTGTAATTGTAGTATCTGCTATGGGAAATACCACCAACCAATTGGTCAAATTATCAAAAGAAATAACCAGTAATCCAAGCCCTAGAGAATATGATGCTCTCGTATCTACGGGTGAAAATGTATCAGCGTCTTTATTAGCAATGTCATTTCAATCACTCGGCATTGATGCTATTTCATTAACAGGTGCTCAAGCAGGAATTTTAACACAAGACCTTCATGCCAAAGCAAAAATATTAACCATTAAAACAGATCGAATTAAAAAAGAACTCGATGATAATAAAGTAGTCATCATCACAGGCTTTCAAGGGATTAATCCAAATGCAGATGTAACAACAATTGGAAGAGGCGGCTCTGATACCTCCGCCGTAGCATTAGCCGCTGCCTTAGATTGCGAAGAATGTGAAATTTATACCGATGTTGATGGCGTTTACACAACAGATCCAAGAAAAATTAAAGATGCAAAAAAATTAAAAGAAGTATCCTATGAAGAGATGTTAGAAATGGCCTCATTAGGAGCCAAAGTATTACACCCTAGAGCTGTAGAATGTGCCAAAGAAAACAAAATAATTCTACATGTTCGATCATCATTTGAACTAACAGAAGGAACAAGAGTTAAGGAGGTAAATCAATTGGAAGTAAGTAAACCTGTAACAGGTATAACCATCAATGAAAACGAAGCCATTATATCAATGATTAGAGTCCCCAATAGTCCCGGCATAGCTGGAGACATTTTTAAAGAACTTGCAGAAAATAGTATCAACGTAGACATGATTATCCAAAATGTTTTAGAAAAAACAGACAGCAATAATATTTCATTTTCAATTCATGAAGATGATTTAGATCAAACATTAACAATAACAAAATCAATTGCTAAAAAATTAAACTGTAAAATATTAAGTGATACATCCATTGCAAAAATTTCATGCGTTGGCATTGGAATGATCTCAAAACCAGGAACAGCCGCTAAAATGTTTACTGCACTCGGTCGCAAAAACATTAATATCTTACGAATCACAACATCAGAAATTAAAATCTCTTGTGCTATCCAACAAAAAGATGCTCAAAAAGCATTAGAAGTCTTACACAAAGAATTTGAATTAGAATAATGGTCTTTATTAGCTATCTGCCCTTACTTTTTTTTGCATCTATTCCCTTTAAAACAATTATAAAATGGCTGTTTCCCATAAAAACACCTCAGCAGTCTCCCCATATTAAATCAGGCAGCCATATTATATTATTTGGATTAATACATCTTCTTAACTTTTTAGTTGGATATGCCGGAACAACGATTACCGAACAACTATTTTTTTATGAATACCCCATCTTTAATTACATTGGCATAGCAATGTTAACCATAGGTTATTTTTGGTCATTTTTAAAACAATTTAATCCCGCTGGAAACATAACATCATTCATACTAGGTATCCTGGTATTTTATAACATTCATTTCTTATGGATTTTCCCCATTATTGCAATGGTATTAATAATCATAACAAACCATATTGATATGGGCCTATTTTTAGCATTATTAACAACCTATTCTGGCATCATAGTTTTAGATCTAAATGAAACCTTTATTATTATCCATACAATTATTGTAGTGTTATTTATACTAAGAAAAAATAATTCATTAACTAGCTTTTTTTCATCAAACCCAAAAACATTAATAGATCAATTTTATAACCGACATCCCTATTAAATCATCCCCCATATAAATAATCAAACATCCCAGCTTAAAAAATGCCCACAAAGATTATTGCACCTTTTTACAAGAGTGCTATAATAACATAACGATTAATATTAGTATGTACAAAAAATTAGGATTTAACAAATGAATTTACTTAAAAAACTTTTTACTCAGCTACGATGCGATCTAGGTATAGATCTTGGAACAGCCAACACACTTGTTTTTTCGCAAAATGATGGCGTTATTATTCAAGAACCCTCTGTTGTTGCCTTAGATAAACAAAAAAACTTAGTTCTTGCTGTCGGAAACGAAGCAAAACGTATGATTGGACGTACCCCAGGAAACGTTATTGCAGTAAGACCATTACGAGATGGTGTCATTGCCGATTTTGATATTACGGAAACAATGTTGAAATATTTTATTAAAAAAGCACTCCCTAAAAATCGTTGGTTAAAACCACGCATTATTGTAGGTGTTCCCTCAGGAATTACAGGTGTTGAAAAACGAGCTGTATTAGATGCAACCTATCATGCAGGCGCAAAAGAAGCATACTTAATTGAAGAACCCATGGCAGCAGCCATTGGAGCAGCATTACCGGTATCCGATCCAGCAGGGTCTATGATTGTTGACATCGGAGGAGGAACAACAGAAGTCGCTGTTATATCTTTAGGAGGCATCGTATTTTCAAAATCAATCCGAGTCGCTGGAGATGAAATGGACGAAGCTATTATTTCTCATTGCAGAGATAACTATCGTTTATTAATTGGTGAACGAACTGCCGAAGAAATAAAAATGAAGCTAGGGTCAGCCTTTGACATTGGCGAAGAAAAAACACTGGATGTTCGAGGAAGAGACTTGGTATCAGGACTTCCAAAAACATTTACACTAACGCGTTCTGAAATTCGTGAAGCCCTCAAGGATACCATTCGAATTATTTTAGATGGCATTCGTACAACATTAGAAAAAACTCCCCCTGAATTATCCTCTGATATTATGGACCGTGGAATAACCTTAGCAGGAGGTGGCGCCTTATTATTAGGATTAGATAAACATATTGAAGAAGAAACACAAATTAAAGTAACCATTGCACCAAACCCCCTTGAATGTGTTGCAATTGGAACAGGAAGAGCCTTAGAAGAGATCGAAGTTCTCAAAAAAGTACTTATTTCAGAATAATTGACAGTATACCCAGACTTAAAATGTTTATTACAAGAGAGTAATCTTGTAACTAAAACTTTTCTAAATCAATTGCCATGTAATAGCAATACCCTATTATTTAACACCTTAATTGACCATCATATTTTTTCAGAACTCACACTTCATCAAGTATTCAAAAAAAAGTTAGGGCTAAAAATAGCAACCTTAGAATCCTTAAAAATTGACCCAACCATAACAACAAAAATACCAGAAACACCCTTTTATATACCATTATATGAAACAAGCAATCAGCTTGCTATAGCAATTAGCAATCCCTATGAAAAATATAACATCATATCTGATAAAGATATTCACGTAACCTTAGTACCAAATCATGAAATTCAAAATTATCAAAACAAAAACACCCCCTCTTTTTCTGCTGAAACCCTTATTACAAGCGCATATAAAAGCAAGGCATCTGATATACACTGCTACGAACAAGACGATCATTCAGCCATAATTTATTTTAGAATTAATGGGCATCTAAAATCATTTTCACAAATAAATCCCAATCATTACAAACACCTTAAACAACACCTAAAATTAGAAGCACACTTAGATCTTAGCTTATATCAAAAACCACAAGAAGGTCACATTAAATGGACATTAACAAACATATCTATACATACGAGATTATCCATTATCCCAACACTTTATGGAGAAGATATTGCCTGTCGACTCTTTAACCAAACCCATACATATGAAACATTTACAGATTTAGGGATACCCAATCAAAACCAAACCCTTTTAAAACAAATTTGTAACACCCAAAACGGCCTTATCTTAGTAACCGGTCCCACAGGCTCTGGAAAAACAACAACCTTATATACCATACTTCGTTACTTACAAATACAAAAAAAACAAAATATAATCACATTAGAAGATCCTATCGAAAAAGAACTATATGGTATTAGACAAACCACCATTAAACCAGACAAAGGCTTTAATTTTGCATCAGGCCTTAAAGCTATATTAAGACAAGATCCTGATAGTATTATGATAGGAGAAATTAGAGACTCTGAAACAGCTCATATTGCATTAGAAGCAGCTTATACAGGCCATTTAGTATTATCCTCCCTTCATACCCACGATATTAAATCAACATTACTTAGATTAAAGCAATTTAACTGTGACGAATTTTTAACAAACTATGCTTTACGAGGTATTATCGCCCAAAAACTAATCAACCCTTCCCAATCATATGAAACCCCTCGTTATTTAGATCAAGAAATCTTAGCAATTAAACAGCCTATAAAAGAACGGCTTAAATCATTAACTGATCTTAGTAAACTAGGTCATTACATCCCCTTTAACATTAATTGCTAACATACAAGAAAAAAAACTGCCCTATGAACCATGTAATATATATTTATAACTAATCATAATCCTATGATAAACGATAAAAACTACAAAAAAAGAAAAAAAAACAAACTAAAACAAACAAAACAATGCTAACTAAATAGAAATTTAATGAATCACAATTAACCAATCTATTTCCATTCGTTACAGGAAGCCTTCTATGGAACTGGAAAAAACCAGCTTCTTTTACGCTACCATCTATGTCCCTAATCTAGGGAAAATGAATATCTTTTTTAGTGATTATTGTGTAAGCTAATCTAAACAGGTAATTTCCTCTAGATAGTTATTTAAAACACCGACGCCCGGTGTTTTTTTTTATCACAGTAAAAAAAATAAATTAAATCATCTTTTTAAAAATAATTAGATGAAAGGAGACCTTAAAATGACAGTGCCCCAATACCTCCTGCAGCAGCACCGACATCACTAACATCAAAAATATCATTACCATCAGGATTATCAAAAACAACAATAGCGGAGTCCAGAGATTTAAAAATAAAAACTACTGATAAACAGTTATCGTGGGCTTCTAATTCCAATTTCTTAATTACCTTGATAAAAATAGCTCTAAATTGGAAGATCAAAACCGATTAAAACTTCTTCAAGGAATCAATACTATTAATCCAAAGACGTTACATATGTTTTATAAATCTCTATTAGATCCTTGCGATAGATTAGAACTTGAAACAATTGAAGGGTTATCCCTCTCTTTATTAGCCCTTCTATAGAAAGGATAGATTTTCAAACCCAAGTAGATGAAAGTGCAGTGAGTCAATTACCCCCATCCGTAGTAACAATAAATGGACAACCACGAAGTCAACTTTCAGAATGATTGTTGGAATATTAGTATTTTGATGGTTTATAAGCGATCGTTTATGACACATCAAAGGAAGAGGAGGAGGAGGGGGGTATACAAAGATTGTTGCAAGATTAGTGAAAAATATATGGAAGCAAAGAAATGATAGTGAAAATTATAAAATTAATATACGATTAAAATCATGCCAGAATCTATTCTACAAACTGTTTTTGGATACAGCACATTTCGTCCTTTACAACATGATATTATAAATCATACGTTAACCAATCAGGATAGCCTTATCTTAATGCCAACAGGTGGTGGAAAATCCTTATGTTACCAAATACCTGCCTTAGCATCACATGGTTGTACAGTTGTTATCTCGCCATTAATTAGTTTAATGCACGATCAAGTCTTAAATTTACAGCAATTAGGTATCAAAGCCAGGGTATATAATTCATCACTTTCCCAATACGAGCGACATGAAGTTATCAAGCAATTTCATGAAGGAGAATTATCACTGCTGTATCTATCGCCAGAACAATTAATAATGGATGGATTTTTAGAGTCATTAACACAAACCTCTATCAATTTATTTGCTATTGATGAAGCACATTGTATTTCAGAATGGGGACATGATTTTCGTCCTAGCTATCGTGAACTCAATAAAATAAAACCCATGTTTCCGCACATCCCTATCATGGCTTTAACAGCAACAGCAACGCAGCAAGTAATACGGGACATTAAACAGCAATTAAACATCCCCCAAGCAACCTGTTTTCAAGGAAGCTTTGATCGTCCTAACTTATTTTATGAAATAAGACCCAAACAAGATACCTATAAACAAATACGTCATGAAATAAAACAACGTCCCAATCAATCCGGCATCATTTATTGCCAATCCCGTAAAACTGTTGACTCTGTCACAACAAAGCTAACCAAAGATGGTATCAATGCCAAAGCCTATCACGCAGGCTTATCAACCCAAACTAGAGAACAAAATCAAACTGACTTTAAACATGACCAAACCACCATTATTGTAGCTACCATAGCCTTTGGAATGGGCATTGATAAACCCGACATTCGTTTTGTTATCCATTATGATTTGCCCAAAACTATCGAAAATTATTATCAAGAAACGGGGCGTGCAGGAAGAGATGGCTTAGCAAGTCAATGTATTTTATTTTATTCATATGCAGATACCCAAAAGTATGAAAACTTTATTAAACACCTTAGCAACAAAAATGAACAAAAAAATGCATTGACCAAATTACAACAAATGACTGACTTTGCGTTTAAACCTCTCTGCCGACGCAAACAATTACTAACCTATTTTGACGAAAAAACATCATTTACGAATTGTCAAACCTGTGATGTATGCGTAAACCCTCCTGAACAATGGGATGCATCTGTGATTAGTCAAAAAATTTTATCGTGTATTTATCGTGTTCAAGAGCGATTTGGCGCCATGATGATTACAGATATCCTAAAAGGAAACAAAAACCCACGTATTCAACAATGGAATCTAGATAAATTAAGTGTTTATAATATCGAACAAGACTTATCCAATAGCCAAATCAGAGATGTCATTCATTATTTAACCTTTATAGAAGCTATCAAAATAAAAGGGGATACATACCCGACATTAACATTAACAGAAAAAGCACGACCCATTCTTAAAGGCCATCAACCCATTCATGTGCCCATCTATCATTATAAAAAAACAAAAAAGAAAAAACCAAACGCAGATCTATCCAATACAAACCCTGACTTATTTGAAGCATTAAGACAAACCCGTCTTCACTTAGCAAAAGAAAAACAAGTACCTCCATTTATGATTTTTAGTGATAAAACATTACTTGATATGTCAAATAAAAAACCACAAAACTATGATGATTTTCTTGATATTCACGGAGTAGGCATCAAAAAAGCAGATTCGTTTGCAAAAGCCTTTTTAAATACAATAAAAATAAATGGCTAACCAACATTAACACACATCCCTTTAGCAGGTCTTAGTAATCTGCTAAGATAATTCCATGGACATGCCAATATCAACGAATTCCTTACTATTTAATGATTTATTTATAAGAAGTTTATTACTTATCCCCTTAGCATTATCCATTTATGTATTATTAACGGTTTATAAACAACATGATAACAAATTCAAAAACGTTAGTTTAATTAAAGATAATAAAAAAGCAGATCAAGAACCCGAAGATACGCTTGCTAATTGCTGACTTAAGCGTGTGATCATTATCTCGCATTCCTTAATTAATTGCGTTTCAATATGATCTGGATGAGAAAGCGCTAATAATCGTTCTAAATGCTGTCTATAAATAGATAAACGTTGCTCTAATTGATAAATTAATTTTTTTACCGTTACATGCAAATCATATAATTCACCATAAATATCATTATGTTCAGGAAAGTGTTCACTTGCTTGTATAATCACATCATGCAAATCTCGAGCTAAGCCATCTAACCCTGTTTTATGAAGCGATAGTAATACGTTAGAATGACGTTCATATGACTGTGAAACATCCTGATACAATATACCAATACTATGAACCATGTTTCCTAATAAATCGGAATACCCAATGGATTCAAATAAACCATTTTTTTGATACTCTAATGCTAAATGAAATTGTTTCATAGCATGTAAGCGTTTTTCTAAAGAATCAAAATCAAACACAGTTTCATCTACTATACCATCATGCCCATTAATAAAATGAACCAATCGTTCTAAATGTTGATGTAACGGTAACGTTTCAGCAACCATATCATCAAATAAATCAAGTAAATCATCCGTTTTATCAACTAATAATTGAATCAAATTCTGAATTTTTTTATCAAAAAAGACAAGATCTTGATTAGATGATTTAACACTATCCTTATCAAAAGAATCCAATTTTACAATGAGTAAACTATCAACCGATTCACGGGTTAAAGGATGCATGCCATTCATAGCTAAAATTTGTTCAGCAGCTAAAACACTAAAACAATAGTGTTTTTGTGGATGTTCAAATAAATCATGAATCGAATCGATACGCTGAGAATCATACAAAATAGCCATTTCTGTTCCCTTGGGACACTCTGTAAACATAACAGGGCATTCTAAATAAACAGCATCCTCTTGATTATAGTGAAACAACGAATCAACAATAAAGGCTCTAATATTAGATAAATTTACCGATCCATCTTGATTAATATGAAGATCGCTAGAAGATGTTGAAAGCTCTGGAGTTACGTGAGGATTAATCGTTAAAAAATTAATAACATGATCGCTTGAGTCTAGAGGCATTGAAAGGTGAGATGAAACCGAAAAACAATCATTTTCCAAATCCTGTGTATTATCTTTAAACGCATGTCGTTGAGCAATGACCTCAGAATGCTGTTGTATTAAATGTAATGCTCCTTTTAAGGATAACAATAAATCTTGAAATGATTCATTTCCAATAGTATGAATCTGATGATAACATTGCTTAACAGCACCTAGTAATGGTAACGCTTGATAAGATTTTATATGGCTTTTTTTAATATGAGACACGTTAGTTTGCAGTAATAACAACCAACCAAGATCATCAAAACAGTAGTCAAAAACATGAAATTGAACCATTAATTGATCATATAAATCTTGAACAGATTGGCTTGATTCAAATGCTTGAGAACTTTTTGAAAAACATCGTAATCGCTGAGCAAATGCCTGAATAAATGTTCGAGCATCATTTAAATCTTGAGTTACAACGTGTTGCTGCCTATTAAACTGCGACATATCATTCATAATTGGTTCAATTGGAAATGTCATAATGTTCCTTTTTATTGTTGATAAACATGGGCCTCTTTGTTTGAGACATCCTCTAAAGCACGTTGGAAATATGTGTTAATAAGTACAATTTGATCTAAACTATGAATATCTCCATTTTTTTTCAAAATACCTATTTTTAAATCCAAAGAAAACTCTTGTTTTGTATAATGTGATTGCAATAACACGTTTAATTCATGTTCAGAAACCGTTAAGGTATAGGTTTGATCTTTTAAAAACCCTTGATTGGTAATAACAACAGCCGTAACCCCAGGATTGACCCATAAAAGCACACAATCTCGTAATTGTTTTAAATCATATAAAACGGTTTTAAACTCACGAACACCTTTTTTAACCGATGCTAAATAATTTGACATAATAATCTCCTAAAATAAATTAAAGAATTCCCTCAAAATATAACCTTCATTTAAACTGTCGGAAATCCAACACACATAAACGGATAATTATATAATGAGTAACACTATGAAAATGCCACGAATTAACAATACAAAAACATCGAAGTTTATTGATATATTAAATGTTCTATATCACTTTTTTTAATGATACAAAACATTAAAATCTGGGTATTGTATTAAAAGGGTACAATTAACATGACAAAAATAAATAAATCATATCATAATGCATTACAAATCATGCTAAATGGATTAATGACCCGTTACAAACAACGAGTTCCTGATGTTGATACAATTATTAATGCGATGATTCAACATAATATAATAAGCAATGAACATGATATTATTAATGATCATATTGCATTTCGAACCTTTGGACTTCCCCATTTAGGCATACAATCCTTAGAAAAAATAATGTTAGCTTATGGCTATAGCAAAAAAGATTTCTATCGTTTTGAAACCAAAAAATTAACAGCCTATTGGTATTCTCCACCAAGCAATATACCTAACTTACCACGATTATTTATTAGTCAGTGTGAAATAAATCAATTATCTAAAAAAACACAAGCTATCATCAACCACTATACCCAACATATTACAAAAGACCCGGTTGATACATTAGATTTAAAGGATGGAAATGCTGTTGATACCTTTTTACATACCCCTTTATGGCAAATCCCTACATGGGAAGACTACGAATATGTCTTACACGAAAGTGAATATGCCGCATGGGTATTATATAACCGTTATTACCTAAATCACTTTACTATCACCATTCAAACATTAAAAAAAGGATATAACACCATTGAATTATTTAACCATTTTTTAGAATCAATCGGTATAAAACTAAATGCAGCAGGAGGAAAAATAAAATGTAGCAACGATAAAAAACTAATTCAAAGTTCAACTGTTGCTAAAACACTTACAAGCAAATTTCCTCATAAAAATGGAAAAGAACAGTATCACGATATTGCCGGAAGTTACGTTGAATTTGCCGAACGAATAGATAATCGTGATGGTTTTGAAGTAGGCAATGCCGATAAAATTTTCGAAAGCACCTTTACAAGTGAAATAAACAAATAAACTGACACTATAACCGTTCATCATAAAACACTACCTTTTTTACTTAATATTTTTTAAAATAAATTAAAACTTTTTGTCTCTAAAACCCAAGAACTAGATAAAAACAAACAAAATGAAGCAATTTATATAAAAAAAACCGTAGGAGGCATTAAAATAACTAGACTATATCCAAAAGGGCATATATCAACAAAAAAAGTGGCACCCGCTGATAATATTAAAGAAGAAGCCACTAAGAAAAAAGAACTTATGAAAAAGAATTGAAATATTTAAAGTTTCAACATGTAATGTTAGAAATTCAAAATGATAGTACGATATCTTTTTCTTCATATTATCGTGAAGAACTCAAGGCAATACGAGAGTGCTTTATTGACTCTCTTAAAAAAAATTGCGACTTAATAATTCAAGAGGACAATCATCTAAACGTACTAAATATTGAAGCAAACAAAATGCCTGAAACACCCCCGTTTGATCAATTAATACCATTTTTCATTAAATTGCTTAATGAAAAAGTAGTAAGAATAGAAAAAGCTTATCCTAAAACAGATTTTAGCTCATTAAGAATTAAATTAAACACCAGAATAAAAAAAGATATAAAAAATTTTAAGCATTTTAAGCATTATGAGTATGTAGATTTAAGACAAAATTATAAAAATACTAAAGAAGCAGCAAAAAAATGTTTAAGACAAAATCATAAAAATACTAGAATAGCCCCAGAAGCAAGCCTAGCAGCTGGTAGCAATACGACTCACCCTTGTTGCGCTGTTTCATAAAAGATTATTAAAAAATAAAACCCTGTTCAATGTGATGTAGATAAATTAAAACAAAGAGATCGTTACGCTGATAAATACCATATATTTAAATGTCTCCTTCAAGTAATAAAACTTGCGAAGAATCCAGACTTTGACTATTATTCAATAAAGGATTGCAATTATGACAGTAAGAGGCATTCGCGGTGCAACAACCGTTAACGCAAATACAAAAGAAAATATTATTGAAGAAACGATTATTCTTATTAATAGAATGATAACCATAAATCATGTTGAAAAGGATGATATTGCTTCTATTTTTTTCTCTGTAACACGTGATTTAGATTCAACATTTCCAGCAACCGCTGCTCGTGAATTAAACTTAACCTATACCCCTCTATTATGTTTAAACGAAATTAATATCCCCGGTAGTATCAAAAAATGTATTCGTATTTTAATGCATATTAATACCAAACTAAAACAAAAAGACATTAAACATGTCTACTTAAACGAAGCTGTATCTCTTAGACCTGAATTTGCACGCTAGTGTACCAATCAATTGGCATTATTGGCTGCGGACTAATAGGAGGCTCCCTAGCCTTAAGCATACATAAACAATTTCCAACCATACCCCTCTATGGCATAGATCCAAAATCTGATTCCATTAAAGCCCACCCTCAAGCAAGCTGCTTCAAGCACCTATCAAGTACACTTACAGATCTACCGAAAGATATCGACATTATCTTTATTGCAACACCAATTCATAATACGCTAAAAACAATCAAAGTCCTTAGTAACCACATTCAAGAATCAACAGTACTAACAGACGTAACAAGCACAAAAGAAAGCTTATTAAAAACAATTGAAGAATTATCCCTAAAAAACCCATATATTTCAGGTCATCCTATGGCAGGTAAAGAAATAACTGGGTTTGAAGCCGCATCAGAAACCCTATTTAAAGAGGCCCCTTATGTTTTAATTACAAACTCTCACCAAAATCAAGAAGAAAAATTAACAACTTTTTTAACAAAAATGTCATGCAGAGTTATCAAACAAACAGCTCAAAAACATGATGAATTAGTCGCATTAGTATCTCATCTTCCTTACCTAACAGCTACCGCCCTAATCGATGTTGCAACAAAAGAAAATTCCCAAGAAATAATTAAATCTATTTATGGTCCAGGCTTTAAAGATAGCACCCGCCTAGCGGCATCCTCTCCAGATTGGGGAAGTGATATTTGTGACCAAAACAAAGTCGCTATTACCAATTCCCTAGATAAAATGATTCAATCATTAAAACAATTAAAGTCTGTTATCCAAACCTCTGAAATAGAAACACTTAAACACATTCTAGCGTCAAATAAACAAAAAAAAGACGAACTATAATAGTTACTAGTGTAAAGATGATTTTAATTTAAGAATGGAAATCATAGTATGTTAGCTAGAATTGCTCAACGCACCATGAGTATTGCTTCAAACCCAAGCCTAAGACGCCATTCTTTAAACACCGCTCTTAAAATACACTTTCATTCTAAACTAGGGAAGTTACGTGCTACATCTCCTGGTTTCATGGGTATAACAGATCTTGATGGTACATTAATGAATAGAGATTGTCCTCTTCCCCTGGATTTATTTATGATTTTTAAAAAAGTAGAAGCTCGTCTTTGCCCAGTCAGAATCAGTACTGGAAGAAGTTATGGTTTTTTAAATGAGCATCCCTTACTAGCCCCCTTAGCTAATAAATCAGAAAATGAATATGGAGCAAAGCTAGGAAAAGAACTTACCATTCCTTTTAGTAAAGCACAGCAAGCTCGTGCTGAAATAAGCGAAGTAAAAAAAATACTAAAAATGTTTAGTCCCTATAAAGTTGGTGATGATACTGAGTTTAGCTGTATATTTGCAATTAATTCTAATGATATAAAAACTGTAGCTGAACTTAAACAAATATATCAAGATCAAATAAAACCTTTATTTCCTAAGAATGAAATATTATTTAGTGAGCGATCATTAACAGTGCTACAGGTTCGAGCAAATACAGGAACTCAAAAAGGAGATAGTTTTCCTAATATTTTATTTGCTTTAGGCGATGATCCAACATTTGATAGCCCCTTGTTATATAAAGCAAAGCGTTTTTTCGCTGTAGGAAAACGATTTTATGATGAAAATTTAACTAAAAAACCTAATTATTTTTTAAATAGCCCTAAAGAAGCTCAAGTCATATTAAGATATTTGGGAAGCTAATATGCAACAACTTCGATAATTAAAATGTTCTAACTATACAAAAATAACAACTATAAATCATCTAAAACAGGTATACAAATATGCCCTGAACGCTTGATAATTCGAAAATCATAATTCTCCCGTAGGGTTAATTCACTAAGCGGAGCTATACGATCTAACTGGCCATGAAAAAACGTAATGTTTGTACCAGACACTGGCCATTCAAATGAAAACGTAACTAAATACTGAAGGCCTAGCAACAAGCGACTATAATCCCACTCAAATTGTGTATGAGCTCGTAAAAAAGGATCCTCATTTTTAAGAAATACTTTGCAGTTACCCCAAAAGGAATACAACACACTCGCATCCCCTGCTTCAAGCCCTTTTTTTAAGGTAGCAATTTGAGTAGCTGTATATCTAGATCTAATTCCAGTAAACACAATGTTTTTAGCCTGATCAAACCGATTTAAAGATTGTGATAGCCATAATGCCCCCAAAGAAAATCCCATAATTGAAAACTTAGTAATAGCATACCTCTTAAACCAATCATCTACTGTTTCTGCTAAATTATATGGATTATAATCTGATATAAATAACATATTGGAATGCTTAATTGGCTTTACAACAAACATACCTAAAGTAGCCCACCCTGATAGAATTATCCACGTATGATCTGCTTGATTATCAAGATAGTGATAATTGGGATTAGAATTGTTCAACGACATAATCAATATCTGCTTTTGTATGAGATGATTTTAAAGAAAATCGAAATCGTTCTTTACCCTTTGGTACAGTTGGATGTCGAATGGCAGATACAGCAATACCCACATCTTTTAACTGAGAATAACGATCTAGCAAGGCTCTATTTCCAGGATAAATTAATGATAAAATATGATAATTGCCTAATAATGAAAGTCCTTTTTGGCTCATCATAGAAGTAAAATAAGCCGATATCTCTCGTAACCGCTGTCGCTGAATATCCATCGATTGTATCAATGACACGGCCTGATTCGTTGCAGCAATAACCGGAACCGGCAACGCCGTTGTATAAATAAACGCTCGACAACGATTAATCAAATAATCAGAAATTTCATTAGAGGTAGCAATAAATGCACCAAATGTTCCCATTGCTTTACCAAAGGTACCCACAAGATAAGTCGGTTTAATCCCAAATTGTGAACATAACCCTCGTCCTTGATCCCCTAAAACCCCAATAGCATGTGCTTCATCAACCATCAATTCCGTATCATAATCATACGAAAACTGCTGCAACACATCTAATAAAGCAACATCCCCATCCATACTAAAAAGAGATTCTGTTACCAACAAACACCGCTTAAAATTAGATCGATGAGTCATCAACAAAGTTTTCAGATGAGTCATATCATTATGCTGAAATCGTTTCATTGTTGCATTGCATAAATGCATCCCGTCCAACAAACTCGCATGACAATATTTATCCGCAAGAATTAAATCTCCCTCCCCATACAATGTTGGAATAACCCCAGAATTAAGCTGAAAACCTGAATTAAAAACCAACACTTTTTCCATGCCCAAAAAATGAGCCAACGATTTTTCTAATGTCTCAAGCATTCCATAATTACCACTTAATAAACGTGATCCCGTAGAGCCAAAACCATAGTCTTTCATAGCTGATATTGCAGCTTGAACCAAAGCATCATGAGTTGCTAAATTTAAATAATCATTTGAATGAAATTGATATAAAAGAGACTCGTCTCTATTGGGCAAAATCCGATACAATAGGGATTCTTTTAATTCTGTTAATGCCTCGTTAAAATCTAAGTCCATCGTTAGCCTCAAAGTATGCTATCATTACACGCATGGCTTTTGAAGGCATCTTAACCATAAACAAACCCGCTAATATCACATCCTATGATGTCATACGAAACATAAAAAAAATTATTGGCAAACAAAAAATTGGTCATGCAGGAACGTTAGATCCCTTTGCAACTGGCATTTTAATCATTGCCATCGGAAAAAAATTTACGAAACAATTATCCACCTACCAAGCCATGACAAAAACATATCATTTTACCATTCAATTAGGAATCGAAACATCCACTCTCGATCCAGAAGGCGACATCATCGCTGAATCCCCAATCACAACTACCTACCCCGTTAATACCATTAAAAAGGTTTTAGCAAGCTTTAAAGGAAAAACCCAGCAAACCCCTCCTGCTTTTAGCGCCAAAAAAATCAACGGTCAACGAGCTTACAAATTAGCCCGACAAGGAAAAAACGTTGCCTTAGAACCAACGACTATCACTATTCATGACATCGATTTACTCCATTACGATGATACACAACAACAACTCGAATGTCGTGTAACCTGTGAAAAAGGAACTTATATCCGATCCCTAAGTCGTGATATAGCAAAACAATTAAACACGGTTGGCTACACAAAAACATTAGTAAGAGAAGCGGTCGGCAATCATACCTTAACAAAGGCTATTAATATCGACGAATTAGCCACTCATTTAATAAAAAACTAACATGAGCATCACATTAACAAGCTATGGCCCCAAAACAAAAGCTAAATCGTTAGGGCTTGGCGTATTTGATGGCATTCATAAAGGCCATCAAGCAATTCTATCTCAATGCGATAGCTTATTAACCTTTAACCCTCATCCCGTAACCATTCTCAACAAGGCCATCACCCTTGAGCGATTAACCACCATTGAAGAAATGACACACTACATTCCAAAACTATTTGTTTTAGAATTTAATCAAAGCATAGCGACTCTATCAGCTCATGATTTTCTTAACAAGATTATTTTAGAAAAAATTAATCCTGATACCATTGTTATTGGTTATGATTATCATTTTGGTAAAAATAAAGAAGGCACCCCTGAAATCTTTAAACAATGGTGTAATAATCATAATATCCCGATAAGTATAGTCGAGCCCATCTCAAATAATACTCAAATTATAAAAAGCAAAGCTATTCGAACTCAATTAAAAGAAGGCAATATCAATCAAGCTCTGGATGATTTAGGCCACCCATATTTAATGATTGGCACCGTCGTTAAAGGAGATAATCGTGGCAAAGAACTCGGATTTCCTACAGCCAACTTAATGTTTCCAACTGAAAAACTAATTCCCCAACATGGTGTCTATAAAGCAAGCATAACAATAGAAAACAAACACTATAAAACCATGCTCTACATTGGAAAGCGTCCTACCTTTAATGCAACAACCCCTACTGTTGAAGCCTTTATATTAGATTTTAAAGGAAACTTATACGACCAATCCATCTGCCTATATATCGAACACTATCTAAGGCCCGAAAAAAAATTTCCTAATAAAGAATCCTTAATAAAACAAATTCATCAGGATATTCACGATGCCTACGGCCATTAACTATTGGATTTTAGCCACACGCCCCAAAACATTAGCCGCCAGTTTAGCGCCTGTCATCATGGGGCTTGTACTAGCATCTTCCTATGTAAATATTCTCAATAGATATGCTGCAATAACACTATTATGTGCCATGCTAATTCAAATAGGAACAAACCTAGCAAACGATTACTACGACTTTAAAAAAGGAACCGATACAAAAAAACGAAAAGGCCCTACACGTATGGCACAAGCTGGATTCATAAAACCAACGCAATTAAAAAACGTTGCGATTACATTATTTTCCCTCGCATTTACCTTCGGCTTAATACTCGTATATAAGGGAGGACTTCCCATACTATTCATAGGGATTATCAGCATTATCTGCGGATTTTGGTACACAGCAGGACCGATCGCACTAGCCTATATTGGTTTAGGCGATCTATTTGCTTTCTTATTTTTTGGGCCCATTGCTGTTAGCGGCACCTACTATATCCAAACCTTAACCCTACACCCAAACGTTATTATACTAGGCAGTGGTATCGGACTATTAGCAACGGCACTAATAACCGTTAATAATATTCGTGATATAGAAGAAGATAAACAAAATAAGAAAAACACCTTAATTGTACGTTTTGGGACACCCTTTGGAAAAATAGAATATATGAGCTGCTTATTCCTATCCTGTTATATCCTTTACACTCATATTCCTCCATCAAACACCCTACTACTAGCTCTCATTCCATACATACTATGTAATATCCATAATAGCTACAAACTATTAACAAGCACCGGAAAAGCCCTCAACAAAGTATTAGCTCAAACAGGGTTCTTAATCATTAGTTATGCTATTATAATGACATTATCATTTACAGTATAGAAAATCAAAAAAGGAGTTTCACATGAAACAATTAATCATAACACTAAGTATCTTACTAAGTCTGACAACATCTCAACTAATGGCCATCTATAATGACGACGTTAACATTAGCGGAAGTTATTTAGGAATACTGAATAGCCTATCTCCTAGCAATCAACGAACTCAGTTTGATTTTGCAACCAATATTAATGTTGAATTTAATCTGGCTAAGAACATGACCGGCATCATTCAATTACAAAGTGGAGCAGGAAACGGCAGCCTAGGCTTTGTAGGTCCAGTTGCTCAATTAACGGATATTAATATTCAATATACACACCCTCAATCTAAATCAACCGTTACCATAGGATCCTTTGATCTTCCATTTGGCAAAGGCGTAAATTATCTCAGCAATAATGGCAATACCTTTCAAAGCCCATTTATTTTAAATTCACTTACCTATAGTGCTTTAGCGGGACCTATTGGCACATTAAACACCCTAGGTATAAAACTAGAAAACACAATATCTGCTTTTGAAACAACCCTTGCTTTAAGTAATGGAACAGGAGAAGATGCTAATAACAGTCAAAAAAACTTTCTTTATCTCGTTTCGTTAGGAACAACTCAACTATCAGACAAACTATATGTTGGAGCAACTTATACTACAAGTGAGGATTCTCAAGATACCAGTAATAGTAGCTATCAAACTAATTTTTCAGGCTGGTTAGTTGATCTTAATATCGAATTAATGCCTCAGTTAAGTTTTAAAAACCATATCGGCCAATTAACATACAATGATAATAATACTACTACAAAAGATGATGTTAGTATTGCAAAAAGTGAAATAAAATATAAAATTGATTCATTATTTATTGCTGGACGATACTCGTACTGGCAACCTCTAGATTCTAATGGAAATTCAACAGGAATATCCGCTGATGCTATAACCCCAGGACTATCATTAGCTACTATCACAGATACAACCATTACACGTTGGCAACTTGGCATAGGATATGAAATAAACAAAAATACACTAGCAAGAGCCGATGTTATAATGGACGATTACCAACATGGTTCTGATTACAAAGGGATTATTATTGGTCTTAATAGTCGCTTTTAATTTTCAAAAAATTTCAGTTATTTTTAAAACATACTCTATTAATTATAGATATTGCAAGTTATTCACGTCCAAACTCTACCTTATCTTAAGCAGACAAAAAAGTATTTTCTATGACTAATAACACTAAAAGAAAAACCACATATAAATCAAAAAAACAATTAAAAGTGGTGGGCGATACTAGACTCGAACTAGTGACCTACGGCGTGTAAAGCCGGTGCTCTACCAACTGAGCTAATCGCCCAAAAAAATATGGATATAGATTTTACCACAAACTTAATCACTTGTTAAAGAACACAAGCCCATTATTTTAAAAAAATTAAACGATACCTAACATTATCATTAGTCACCCCCCTATACACCTTGATTCTTTACCTCCCCAACAGTTCATCTTATAATATACTTGTAAATAATATACGATAATAAAATATAAACCTTAAAGAACCACTATGTCACAAGTAATCAACCCTCAATCCCTTTATTTTGATAAATCCCCAAAAACATATAACAAAAATATGCACATTCAATATGAAGTATTTACAAAACTACTATCATTAATCGATACAGAATGCTTTGAAACAATTACAGATATTGGGTGCGGAACTGGCATAATAACAAAAAAACTACATGATCATTTTAATAGTAAAAAAACAACAGGCTTAGATCAATCACTCTCTATGATTGATCATGCCAAATCATCATTTCAATCTGATTCACTAAAATTTAACCAAAAATCTGCCCATGAATTTTCCAATCACGATCAAGCTGATTTAATCTTTTCAAATGCAACATTACAATGGATACCAGATTTAAACTTGTTTTTTAAAACGTTAAAACAATCCATTACCCAACCAACAACCATTGCCTTTTCCATCTTTCTTCCAGGAACCTATAAAGAACTCGCAAAAGGCTTACGTCATATTATTGATAAATCAATCACAATTCCAGCAGAAAAATTTGAATCACTTGAAACCATCAAAACAACTTGCAAACACTATTTTAAAACCGCATCATTTAAAAACCATACCATCACACATTCATACAAAAATATTTTCGAATTATTAAACATAATCAAGCAAACAGGATCCAAAGAATTATATCCACCTATGCAATTTACACAAACTAAATTAACAGAGTTAGAAACTTGGTTTCTCTCAACCTACAATACCATACCAGCCTCTTATGAAGTTAGCTTAGGGATTATTAAGCTGAAATAATCTGATATTAATTAAGTGAAAAAACAACTTTGATATCTTTTTCAGAAAAACTCATAACAAACGTTGTTTTAGCAATAAAACTTTCTCCATTATGATCTTTTTTATTGAAAATAATACGATTTTCTTCTGATTTCATGTTTTGCTCCTGCTTTAATATAGACAGGTTTAGCAAAGATTAAACATCTAAAATTTTAACTGTATTAGCGATACCTCTTATTAAGATACTAACTCTTTCCATCCATGAAACCTAGCCACATCTTCAGAATCAATATTTAACTCAAATTGAAATAAATTCTTTAAAACAGATTTAGCTACTTCATCTTGCAAGGCCATAATACCAAATCCTAAATCAACAAAAGCACAAGCATTGTAATATTGATGATTATCAACCGCATGAGGATACGGAATAAGTAAGGCTTTCTTTTGATAAAACATTAACTCTGCAACTGATGTAGCACCCGCACGAGAAATAACATAATCAGACCATAAATAAAGCCGCTTCATATCATGAATGTACGGAACAACAACACGCTTAACACCCTCTTTCTCATTTTGATCAATAACCATAGATTGATCCCCATAAGCCTTTCGATAAGCAACCTCTCCCATAATATGAATCAATACCACTGACTGAGATTCAAACCACTCATAATGAGATTCAACAAATAAATTTAATTGTTCAGCACCTTGACTGCCTCCAAAAACCAAACAACGCTTTCCTGATTGCCAAGACAGCGATAACAAAGAATCAACAACAGCATCTGGCAAATAAAAACGTCGAATAGGATTTCCTCCCAAAATAGTTTTCCCTTTAAAATAGTTAGCAGACTCTGGAAACGACAAGCAAACATTAGATACAAATCGTGATAATAATCGATTCGCTCTGCCAGGAATCGTATTTTGCTCAAACAAAATAATATCAATTCCACAACATCGTGCTGCCAATACGACAGGTACTGTAACATAGCCCCCAAAACTAAAGACCTGTCTCACCTTATGATTTCGAAAAAACAACAATGACCGAAAAAACCCAAGCAAATAACTAAATCCCTTTTTTCTAACAATAGGTAATGAAACATAATCATAGTGATGACGATCTAAAATAGACTGAGATACACGCCCTTTTTCAATCAAAAAACAAAATTCTTTCTGTTGTAATGTTTGAGCAACCGCTATTGCTGGATAAATATGCCCCCCTGTTCCACTCGCTGTTAAAACAATCATGATCGAATCGAATATGATTTTTGCTGATAATCATTAGAAATATTAAGAATAACACCAACATAAAATAAGGACGTAATTAAGGATGTCCCTCCAAACGATATGAACGTTAAAGGCAAGCCCGTAACAGGCATTAACCCAATTACCACCGCAATATTAATCAGCGCTTGAACACAAATCAATAAGCCACAACCCATCCCCAAAAAAAAGCTAAATTGAGACTCTGATTTTTTAACAATAAAAAACGTTTTAAACAAAATTAATACAAACAGCAATAAAACCAAAACAGCAAATATAAAGCCCCCTTCTTCACAAATAATAGAAAAAATAAAATCAGAATATTGTAGTGGCAAATAAAAATATTTTAGTTTACTTTCTCCTAAACCTAAGCCAAAAAAACCCCCTGAACCAATAGCAATTAATGATTGAATAATATGATAGTTCTTTCCTAAAGGATCCTCCCATGGATTCAAAAAAGCCAAAATACGTTGCATTTGATAACTATGAGATAAAATAATAAGACAAACCGCTAAAAAAGAAATTCCTCCTAATGAAACAATATGTCTTAAGGGCATCGATGATAAAAAAAACAAACATCCAACAACCAACAAAATAATAGCCGTGTTTCCTAAATCAGGTTGCAACACAACCAAACTTAAAGGAATAGAAACAACAAGCAATAACGGGAAACACCCTTTAAAAAAATTATTTAAAAAAGATTGCGATCGATCCAAACCCACTGCAATAAAAACGACAACTACAAACTTAAGAATCTCTACAGGTTGAAAGCGAAAAACCCCAATATCTAACCATCGTTGAGCGCCCCCAACCTTAACACCCAAAGGGGTTAACGTTAAAAGCAAACAAACCAAAACCAAAACAAACAATAATCCTAAAAATCGTTTGTAGATAGTATGAGGCGTAACCATCCCAACAAAACAAGCAAGAATGCCAACACCTAAATACATCAGGTGACGTTTAATAAAAAAATAGGCATCATTATAATTAGAAAAACCAACAATAGAACTTGTAGACATTAACATAATAATTCCAATAATAATCAACAAAAATACAGGAACCATTAAGGACCAATCAACTTTATACCAATGCGGCTTCAACATAGCGGTTAACTCCATCAACAAATTGATTACCTCGATCTTCATATCCATTAAAACAATCAAAACTGGATGAAGCAGGCGAAAATAGTAACACCTCTTTCTCATTAGCTTGCTTTATCCCTTGTACAATGGCATCTTTTAACGTCTCTACATAAACCACCACACAATCTGGATAAGATTGCGAAACCATAGCTCCCAATCGAGAGGCAATCCCACCAAATATAATCAACGACGAAACATGCCTGCCAATACAATCAACCAACGCATCAAAAGCCAACCCTTTATCATCCCCACAACATATCAAAACAACAGCCTCATTAAAAGCATGTATACCAACCATCGTTGATTCCGGATTTGTTGCCTTTGAATCATTATAAATGTTAATCCCATTAACCTCACAAACAAACTCCAATCGATGCTTAAGTGGCTTAAAAGAATGTAAACTACGAAAAGCAACATCTTGATCAAGATTTAAATATGACGCTACGGTTAAAGCAATAGATGCATTCAAGTAATTATGCCTACCAACCAAAGATTTAATTAACGTAAACGAATCCGTAATATCCTTATTTGAAAACGATACCTTAGTGGCCTTTGCCCCGCGAACCATATCAACCACACGTGTATCATCAGCATTAAATATAAGAACATCATCTGAATGTTGATTGATAAAACATTTTTTCTTTTCATGACTATAAGCATCCATCGTTTTATGTCTCCCCAGATGATCTGGAGAAATATTAAGAATCACTGCAATATCTGGACGAAAATCAAAACAAGTCTCTAATTGATAACTACTTAATTCAACGACAATACAAGGAAACTCATCTTCTAAGCCTACATAATTTAATAATGGTACCCCAATATTACCAGCATAAGGAATATCACAAACATGAGAAATCATAGCAGTTACCGTTGATTTCCCATTAGTTCCTGTTACGCCAATCAATTTAGGTGGATTTTCTGATGCCTGAAACAATCGATACGCCCATTCAATATCTGAAATAATAGGAGTCGTTGTCTCTGGATAAGAGTCTGGATTAAGACCAGGAGATGCAATAATTAACGTTGCATCTGTAACCGATACAACCTCAATCTGACATCTATTAGCAAAGTCTAAAACACTTTTCGCAGTAACCCCTGATCCAAGTACAGCAATTTTATCTCGTATCATCTTACTCTCTAGTATAAGTGAGATTGAATAGCAAATTAAGAGTTAAATAACCAAAATCACGAACAAATCATCAAAAATAAATACCCTGCTTACCAATATCCGCAAAGACTTTGTCACTTTCTAGCAAAACCCTACATCCAATGTAGGCTCACCAAAAAGCAAGTCAAAACTCATATCAGC
>PBBX01000019.1 GCA_002716725.1 bacterium
AGAAGATGACGAAGAATCTATCATTGGAATTAACCCAAAATATACCTTTATAAGTAATAATAATCATATCATTGTAAGCTCAGATGAAACCCCCATTATACATACGAATGAGAATGTATTTGATATTGTACAAAGCTATATCAAGCCTTGTAAAACAGACGCAGATAAGAAAGGGTTTAACACAGGGTTTATAGGTATGTTTACCTATGAATCAGCGAAGCATTTTCAAGATTTTAACTGGCTAAACTCAGATACTTATCCCGAAGTTTTAGGGAGTATTTATGATCGTTATATTATTATAAATCATAAAGAATCTCAGGCTTATTTTGTATCAAGTACGTTATATAATAGAGAGCATGTATCATTTAAATCGATAGTAGATCAATTCATAAAAGGGAATGAGGTATTTAGCATTGTAAGTAAAATAGACTGCCAAAAAAAAGAACTTTATGAAAAACAGGTCAAACGAATTTTAGCTTATATTAAGCAAGGAGATGTGTACCAAGTTAATTTTTCAAGAAGCTACTCAGTGGTAGTTCAGGGGTGTTTAAGCACGTTATATCATCACTTAAGAGTCGCATCGCCAGCACCTTACAGTGCGTATATAAATTTTGGAACCTACCATATATTAAGTGCTTCTCCTGAATTGTTTTTTAAAAAAAATCAAGAAACAGAAATGATTACAACCAAACCTATAAAAGGAACAATAGCAAGAGGGGATACCCAAGGTAACGATAGAAAGCAGAAAGAGCAATTACAAAACTCTACTAAAGATCAAGCGGAGCTGTTAATGATTGTAGATTTAGAACGAAATGATTTAAATAAAATTTGTAAAACAGGTAGTGTGCATGTAACAGAGCTGAGAGCCATTGAATCATACCAGCATGTTCATCATGGAGTAGCGAGCATCAAGGGAGAGCTGAAAAAAAATATAAGGTTTTCACAGATCATGGAAGCGTTATTTCCTGGAGGGTCTATTACAGGAGCACCCAAAAAACGTGCTATGCAAATAATTAATGAATGTGAGGGAACTCAAAGAGGTCCTTATACTGGCAGTATTGGATTTATTTCTGGAAATGGAGATATGACATTTAATATTGCCATTCGAACACTTTACTCTAAAGGTAATACACTATTTTTTCATGCAGGAGGAGGGATTGTTGCTGATTCAAATTGTGATCTTGAATGGGAGGAATGTAATATAAAAGCAAGAGGGATGATCGCAAGTTTATCAGGGGTATCAAAAAATAGAATACTTGTCTAAGTAATGGATTATTGATTACACTTATAAATAAGATGGATAGTGTCTTTAGTTATATTTCAGAAAATTTAACAATTAAAGAAAAGGCAGATATTGAGTTTCCTTTTATGGATTATGGCTTTTTGTATGGCTATGGTCTATTTGAGACGATACGAGTAGAAGATGGGAGCCCTATTTTAATTCATGAGCATATTAATCGTATCCGATCAGCTGCTATTATTTTAGATATTCCATTAGAATACTCAGATGAAGCCATTATCAATAATATTAAAGAACTGATCAAAAAAAATAATATTTCAGAAAGTATTTTAAATTTTTATTTAACACCAGGAAATCGTACAGAAGACCCAACAAAAAGTATTGTAACAAGTCCACTTTTTTTATTAGTGCTCAGAAAATGGCCTGGCTATAAACCAGAACAAAGATTACGGTTAGATTTAAGGCAACAATCCTTTCAGAAAATTCCATTAGATCAATTTAAATCATTATCATGGATGAAAAATATGTTAGAAAATCGGCTAAGTAATGATTTTGATGATGTTGTGCTATACGATGAAAATCAAGCGGTTTTAGAAACATCTCGATCAAATATAATCTTTTTAAAAGGAAACACGCTTGTTGTTCCAGAATCGAATGTAATTTTAAAAGGTGTCGTAAGAGAGTGTGTTATCAAGAATGCTAATGAGTTTGGGTATAAATGTGAGGTAAGAGAAGTATTAGTTTCAGAATTAAATAGTTTTGATGAAATATTTCTAACCAATTCTCTAAGAGGCATTATTTTAGTAGAATCATGTGGTTTTGAATTAACATTACAATCAGGCAATCATGCCTTAATGATCCAAGAAAAAGTAATCAAATTATTTAAAAAAGATAAAGTTTTCATTTAATTTAATAAAATTTTTATCTTTATAAAAAAGTTGATCATAGACCTATCTATTCAAATATAATAATTTTTTTGCTATAATTTAAGTTGCTTATTAGCGTAATAAAAGGGAGTTTGATGCAAAATATAAGCCCAGATGTAAATAGACCTAAACAAACAACCGACTCCCAATCGTTACCCAATGCTATTCAGCAGATTGATAAAGATGCATCAGGGGCTAAAGAAACAGATAAGCCATTACAAAAAACACCTGAGTATGTTCGGGGCTTAAATTCACAAGATATTAGACAAGCATTACTAAACTTGCAAAAAGCAGTTACGCCTGAAAATAAACAAATATTAACCACAATGTTGTTGTATGGGGTAGAAGCGTCCCCAGAAGCCTTTGACTTAGTAGAAAAAGCGGTAAAGGGAAGCAAGAAAGGAAATACATTAGAAGCAAGTGTTATTGCTTATTCAAAGGGATTGGATGCCAATACAAAAGCGATTGATTTAATTTCAAAGTTTTTATCTCATAATGTTCAATTATCAAGTAGCCTAGCGACGTTATCCAAAGGATTAGTGGGTTTAAAAAATGGCTTACCTGGCTTTAGTTCATTTTTAGATCCAGCATTAATTGCGGGTTTTGCTGGGTTTTTAGATGATTTTCTGGAAGATACAAAAGTAATAAAAAAGAATGCTGATAATTTAAATATTAAGGGGTTATTTAGTAAACAAACAGACTTAGTGCAAGATTTAAGATATTTAAATGATTTTTTAAAAGGTATAGAAAAAAAGCTTTCATCATCTAATAATTTAATAGCGGATAGTTTAAAAGACATCATTCGAAAAGTTGAAAAGCAATCCTCGGCATTTCATGATGTGTTATTAACACAATTAATCGTATCAAAAAGCCCGGCCAATCAACAAATAGCAGAAGAGTTTTTTCATTACTGGATGATTCCAAACCCAATGGCAAAAGGGCTAAAAGATACGCAGATAATGATAAGTAAAGATCCAAAAAACAAAAAAAAGGTTAATCTTCAAAAAACAACAATAGTGATTAAATGTGAAACATCTGATTTAGGCGATTTAACAATTATTATTGAGATAAATGATAAAAAAATGGCTTACAAAATATATACAAATAATGAATTAACGCAAAAATTTGTTTTAGATGAAGTGCCAGAGTTAAAGAAATCAATGAAAGCATTAGATTATGATGTTACGCAAGTACAGGCGTTAAAGAAAGTAATGAATATCGAAAAATTATTATTACCAACATTTAATTTAAATAATATGAAACGAATTAGTACGGAAGTATAAATAATGACTGCAAAAAAAAATAATAAAACGAAACAGATAAAATTAAAGCGTAATATCCATCAGCTTGATGTAAAAAATAAAAACAACTTAAAAGCCATTGCGTTAAAGTATGATGCTAAAAATAGTAAGGCTCCAAAAATTACTGGGTTTGGAAAAGGTCAAATTGCGGAAAAGATACTGAAGGTAGCTGAAGATAACAAGGTTCCATTTTATGAAGATTCTTCATTGGTGGAGTTATTATCAAAGCTAGCTATTAATTCTGAGATACCACCAACATTATATAATATGGTGGCAGAAATTTTATCATTTGTGTACCGATTAGACCGGTTAGCAAAAAAGAAAAAATTAAAAAGAAAAAAGAAAAATGATTGAAAAAAATAACAATGTTTATAGATATTTAACAATGGGTATATTATGTATGATTTTAAGTCTTACATCATCAAATTATGGATATACCAATTTTGGTGAAGTACAAGAAGATGGGGTGTCAACAACATTGGAAGCCATGAGAATGTTTCAAGTGCATTACACAAATTTTATGTTTTATACAATAAATGTTGGAACGCCAGGGTTTATTGAAACGGGAGTTTATAATTCGCGAAAGAAAACAGAAAATGGTTATAATCTTGCTTATTTACCTTTTTATAGATTCCGAGCTGGGCCAATGATTGAAACAAATAAAGAACTTGATTTTTACATTGATGCTAATAGCAGAGGGTTTTTTATTGTACAGTTACCAGGAACCATTGCCTTTACAAGAGATGGTCGGTTTTTATTGGATTCTCGAAGACGGTTAGTCACCTTATCAGGAAATTATCCCGTATTAGGTGAAGAGGGAGAAATTATTTTGCCAGAAGGAGAAGATATCTTAGTATCACGGTCCGGTTTAATCTATGTAGATGGACAACCTGTATCGCGAATGAAAATTGCTGTTTTTAAAACATTTGCAGCGATGCAATCATTTGAATCAATTAATGGAGCGTTCTTTGTCTTAACAAAAGATGTGCCAGTTGAAGAGGGGCCAGAGCATTACGCCATTATTCAAGGAGCACTAGAACAAAATAATGTTTTAAAGGCTATTACAGGAGACATAATGATGGCAAAAAATGCCTATGATGCTAACGTGAAAACAGCACATCTGCTAAATAGAGCATTAAATACAGCTGGAGGGCTATCAAGCCCATAAAAAACTAAAAAAGGAGAAAACAACATGTTATCACAATTATTTATGGCAAAATCAGCATATTTTTCTTATGAAAGAAAAATGCAGGTTATTGCCAATAATATTGCAAATGCTCAAACAGTGGGATTTAAAAAGAAACGTATGGAAATGGAAAGTTTATTTCCATTGGTACTAGAAAGAGCGTATTCTGAATTTGATGAAGTATCACCAGGCGCAGGAAGAAAACGTAAGAAATATTTGGAATATGGTCAAGGAATTAGGATTGTTGATGTAACAAAAGATTTTTCAACAGGGTCTATTGAAATGACCAATCAACAGCTTGATGTTGCCATTGAAGGAAAAGGATTTTTGCAGTTTTTATTGCCAGATGGTACCTATGGTTTTAGTAGAGCAGGAAATTTGCATATGGATGCAGAAGGTAATGTTTTAAATCCTAATGGACATCCATTAGATCCCGCCATTACGATTCCTGCTAATACAACAGAAGTTATCATAAACGAAGCAGGAGAAGTATTTGCGCAAACACCTGATAATGTTCAGCCAACGGAAATAGGCCAGGTTTATTTAGTTAATTTTCCAAACCCAGGAGGATTAAAAGATGTTGGACAAAACTTATTTCGATCGACAGCTGCATCAGGCGATCCTGAATTAACCATTCCGGGAGAAAATGGAGTTGGTATGGTAAAACAACGAGCACTAGAGTTTTCAAATGTTAATATTATTGAAGAAATGATGAATATGCTGCTATGCCAACGAACATTTGAGCTTGTAAACTCAACGATTAAATCGGCAGATGCTATGCTTAAAGCAGCAAGTGATATCGGTAAATAAAACGATGTTTAAACGTTGCTTAGTTGTAATTTTTATAGGAATTTTTACAATAACAACATATGCTAAGCAATATAGTGCGACTAATTTTTCGAGTAAAACATTAGTAAGTGATATTAAAAAACAAATCATGAGCCAAATTGGAGATGTTATAAATCCTGAAGTAACTGTGGAGATTAAAAATCCAACAATTTTTGATACCATTTCTCAGGATGCATTTTATGTTTTTGTTGACTTAGCAAAGCCACAAACCTTAATAGGAAAAATTATACTAGATACAGCCTTTATATCCGAAGATAATACAATTATTTCAACACAAAAATGTTTATTAGAATCCAGTGTATATGGCGATGTGTATGTATCAAATAGAAAAATACAAACAAATAATATTATTTCAGAAAGTGATATTACAAAAAAAAGAATTAAACTAACATCGCGCTCTGAAGATTATATTTTTAATAAAGATATCATTATTGGAAAACAAGCAAAACGATCGATGATAAAAGGAATTGCTTTTTCAGATCGATGGATTGAAATGGTTCCGGATATCAAGAAAGGTCAAAACGTAAAGTTATTAATAAAGTCATTAGGGTTTGAAATAAAATCAGATGTAACAGCCTTGGATTCAGGCATGATAGGCGATATGATTCGATTAAAAACGGAAACAAAAAAAATATTACGAGGAAAAGTAATTGATAAAAAACATATTCTTATTAGTTCTAATTAGTTTATTATTCCCTATGGAAGTCGTTGCAGATTCATTATTTGATAATGCTAAAACACCTTTTTATGGAGTCAATAGACGGTTAATTCGTGTGGGTGAAATTATCACAATTTATGTATCTGAATCCACATCAGCAGCACAGCAAGCATCAACGAGTACAGAAAGAGAATCACGATTAGGGGCTTCTTTACAAGCAAATTGGGAGCAAATAGGAAACTTATTAGGTAATGAAACCTTAAATCAAAAAAGAGAGTATGGATTAAATGGGGATGATAAATATGAAGGTTCAGGACAAACATCACGAAGAAGTCAGGTAAAAGCCGTTGTATCATCCGTAGTAACAGAGATATTGGATAATGGAAATTTATATATCGAAGGTGTGCATAAAGTAAAAGTAAATGATGAACTTGAAACCATTCGAGTAGCAGGCATTATTCGTCCTCAAGATATTTCTCCAAAAAATTCAGTATATTCATATCAGGTAGCAAAAGCTGAGATTTCAGTACATGGAACTGGCGTTGTTGCATCAAAGCAATCACCAGGAATATTAACTAAAATGTTTAATTGGTTATTTTAAAATGAAAATTATAATATCATGTTTAATTCTATTAACGTTTTTCGGAACAGCACTGTATCCACAAAATACAACCGTTCGATTAAAAGATATAGGAAAACTAATTGAAGCAAGAGATAATCAGTTACTTGGATATGGAATTGTAGTAGGACTAAGAGGAACTGGCGATTCAAGGGCTGCGGGATTAACAAATAACGCATTAAGAAACTTATTATCAAAAATGGGGGTTTCAATTAGTGGCATTAATTTAAATGCTAGAAATGCAGCATCGGTTATTGTTACAACAGATTTACCCTCATTTATAAAAAAAGGACAACGCGTATCCGTAACGGTATCAGCTTTAGGAGATGCAAGTTCCTTAATTGGTGGAACCTTAATTATGACGCCCATGATGGGGCCTGATATGCAAATATATGCTGTAGCTCAAGGTAATATTGTTGTAGAAGGCGTTAATGAAATATCATCAACCACTAAATTATATAAAAATCAATCAACCGTAGGCTCAATTCCAAATGGAGCGATTGTTGAAACAGAAATACCGGTTACATTTACAGACCAACATAATATAACCATTGTATTAGACAAACCAAATTTCTTTACCGTATCAAAAGCAATGAAAGCAATTCAAGAACATGGCTATAAAGGAGCTAAAGCAATTGATGGCAATACGATTAAGATTCCATTAGAAGATCTAACAAATTTAGACTTAATTTCAGCGATATCTGATATAGAAAATATTGAAATTACACCCGATGCATCATCACGAATTGTATTAAATTCTAAAACAGGTACCATCATAATTGGAGAACAAGTAAAATTATTTCCAGTTGCTATTACGCATGGAGGGGTTTCAATAAAAATAAATAATGATTCAGGAGGTCTTTTTGGAAATCAAGAAGATGCGATTACAATTTCTGAATCACAAAAGCCGTTAGTCTATTTAGAGGCAGCAGATACTTTATCAAATTTAGTGAATTCATTAAATCAGATAGGCGTCTCGCCAAAAGAATTAATCAGTATTATTCAAGCCTTAAAGGAGTCGGGTGCTTTAGTAGCAGAATTAGAAATATTATGACAATAAAACACTCTATAATGTGGATGATATGGGTTGGATGTCTATGGCTATTACCCATACAACTATTTGCACAGATGCCCGATATGGGATACTATCAATTACTAAATCCTCAGTATGAGGTAGGTAGCGATGAAGAAGCGATGGATAAAATTCAAGCATTATTTATACAACAAATGTTTGTAGGCCCTTTATTTAAATCAACAGATATTATTGAGTTTGATGAAGAAGATAGTATTTATGATACTAAGCAATCAAATGAGTTAATGAATGTTATCTATGCAAGAGAGTTATCAAAGGTTTTAGCAGAGCAAGATGTATTAAATTTAAATGATTATTTTATGGGACAATAAATGGCAAACGATAATCTAGATATTAATAAATTACAACAAAGAGATGCCGTAAAAGATAAAGGGTATTCTGAAGATTTTATTAAAGAAAATATGCCATTAATTAAAAATATAGCATCAAAAATTATGCAGGCCGGAAAAGTGCCAAGTTGTATCGAATTTGAAGATTTATTAAGCTGGGGAGTTGAAGGATTATTAAAAGCAAAAAAAGGGTTTAAGAAAAATTTAAAAACAAAGTTTCAAACATATGCTTATTATCGTATTAGAGGAGAAATTTTAGATTCTATTCGAAATGAATGGAGTTCTAAAGTGCCTCAAGAATATCGTGATAGAAAACAAAAATTACAAGAAACATTATCAGAATTTATTGAAGATGTTATGCATGAATCAACTAAGAGCCCAAAAGAAAAGGTAAATAAAGCCATTGAATCAGCAACGTTTGTTCATTATGTATCATCCGAAATGAAACACGGTGTTTCAGAAAGTAAAGGAACAAAAGATCCAGAAATAGAAGTCATCGATGAAAATTATGATTATTTATGGAAGGAAATTTATAACCTAGAGCATCCAGATAAAGATGTCATTGAGTTATTTTATATACATGGGCTCAAGCAAGTTGAAATTGCAGAGCATCTAAAAATATCAAAAAGTAGAATCTGTCGAATACATATGAATGTATTAGAAAAATTAAAAAAACGTTTACAAGGTATTAAACAGAATGAATAAGCTAGTATCACTGGTTATATTAATAGTAATCTATGGTGGTGTATACAGTTATGCTCAGCAATCGGTGGATAGTATGTTGTTTTACCCTGTGGATAAAAAATTAGAAAAAGCAATTTATAAAACAACAAAAAAGCATGCTCTTTTTTCCTATAATATTGCCAATATCACAACGCCAGGTTTTGAGCCTATATTATATCCAGAGGATCAAGCTGAGTTAAATGCAATCATTCCAAATAATAGTGAGTTAAGAGAGAAAGTGCTTCTTGAACATATGTCAGCAAGTATGGCAAGAAATAGAAATTTGCAAGCAAGTTACTTAAGCTTATATAAAAAAAGATTTGATACGTATAGACAAATTGCAACAATAGGAAAACGATAATGCTACTTATTAAAGCAATGCTTATAAGCGTATTAATGATATCGCCAGTCCTAGCACAGTTGAGCACATTAGAAGATGCGTTTCAAATTAATATGACAGGCATTATTTCACAACGTATGAAGATGACCATGACAGCAGAAAATGTGGCCAACTTAATGACTCTAAAAGACGAAGAAACAGGCTTGCCTTACCAAAAAAAATATTTAGTTCTAGAAGCATCTGATATTGGCGTAAAGGTAGTAGATATTGAACGAAGTACAGAACCCTTTAGTCGCTACTTTGATCCAGCCGCTCCTCAATCAGATGAAGATGGTTACTTTTATTTACCTAATGTTAATATGCCTAATGAAATGATAACATTAAAACATACAGAGGCAATGTATGAGGCTAATATTAATGCATTTAAATTAACAAAAGCGATGTATCAATCAACTATGGAGTTATTAAAATGAATAAGAAATTAGATCCCTTAGATTTAACACAAATTAGAACTCAAAAATCAAATCCAATTAATAAAGATACAATGCCAAAAGTTCCCTTTCAAAATTTTTTTGATGAAGCCTTAAAAGGGGTTAATCCAAAAAATGTTGATGGTATTGAGTATAATTTTAATCAAAAACCAACGATTATTTCAGAAGAAGAAAATAGAGAATTACTAGCACAGGCCCTAGATCCGGAAGAAATAGAAACTATTTTTCGTGAAGTTAATAATAATCGAAGTAGGCAGCAAGCAATGCAAGATCAAAGAAATAACGAGACGTATTTAAGTACAAATCGTATCGAAGTAACGCCTTTTCAAATGTTAATGGATAAAGCAATAGAAGTATTAGAAAGTATTAGTACAATGGAGTATCGTGTGAATGATTTAACAGAACAATATATCGAAGGAAAGGTTTCATTAGATGAGGTAAGTGTAGAAACAATGAAATTAAATTTAGCCGTTTCCTTTGCAACAACCGTATTATCATCAGCAACACAAACATTTAAAGAAATAACACAACTTGCAATTTAGTTGTATTTAGTTACATCTTAAAATTAAAATAACGAACCTTAAGAGGTTAATGACGTAGCTAATATAATAAAACTAATGTAAAATAAGCTTATATAATCACACAATAAATCTAAAAATATGGCTGAAGAAGAAATTAATGAAGAAGAAAACATTATAGAAGAGTTACCTACTCAGCAACAATCAATACCTCCTAAACAAACCAATAGACAAATTATTATCGGGGGATTAATACTTGGCGTGATTGTTATTGTTTTATTATTTGTAATTTTAGGAAGAGCAGATAACTCAAAACCATCTAGTAATAAAGCCAGTAGTAACACTATTATGGTTTCAAAAAACACAATAGAAAAAGAGAAGAAAAGTAGAAAAAAAATAAAATATATAAAATTATTTAGTCAGTTAGATGCAGGAGAAACAAGTAAAATTTTAAAAGAAATTAGTTTAGCTGAAATTCAATTTAAAACAGAACAAAATGGCCAAAAATTTACTATATTAATTGCAGAAAATGAAATTGAAGGAGCTCGAAATTTATTAGCGATTAAAGGAATTCCATCAGGAAAAGCAAAAACAGGGTATGAATTGTTAGATGATGCACAGACATTAGGTGTTACAGAATTTGATAAGCGAATTCGTTTTTTGCGAGCCTTATCCGGGGAGTTAGAAAAAGCAATTACACAATTAGATATCATTGAAGATGCAAAAGTGCAAATTGTGTTGCCTGAACAACGCCTATTTACAGTAACTCAGCCACCGGTTACATCCTCAATTGTTATTCGAATTATAGAAGGAAGTAATATAACAGATGAAATCGTTTTTAGTATTATTCAATTGGTATCAAATGCCGTTGAGAATTTGCAAGTTGAAAATGTTTCAGTGGTTGATACGGGGGGGAATTTGCTTTCAGATGGTATTTTCGAACGATTAGCAGCAAAACGGGCAGGGACATATGTTGCTAAAAAGAAAGAAAAAGAATCGGTGTTAGCCGCAATTAGCCGAGAAGAAGCAATAGGAACACCTATAATACCTAATTATGAACGCATACAAGAGTGGTTTGAGATAAAGTGGAATTTTGAAAATAATTTAAAGAAAAAAATAGAAAAACAATTGTTTGGCATTATGCCAATTGCTTCATTTAAAGTAGAGGTAACATCTGATTTAGGCCCATTAGAAAATGGAAATATAGTTGATATTAAGCGACAAACCGTTAGTATTGTTATTGATGGATTAAATGAAGATGTTTTTGTAGATAAAGCATTTAAGCAGCAAGTATTTCAGACGGTAGCTGGTTCAGTTGGGTATATTCGAGGAAGAGATTCGATTCAATTAAGTATAGCAGAGTTTCCTATCTATACAGAAAGTGAAAAAAAAGCATTAATAGCAAAGCATACCAGGCAAGGATTTATTCAAAATATGTTAATGATAGTGAGTGTAATAATTGCAGGAATTATTATCATGATGATAATACGTTACATTATCAATAAACGAAAAGAGAAGAAAAGCTTAATAGAAGATGTTGATGACAATGAGTTTGAAATGATAGATGATCTGGGTAAAAAAGATGATTCAATCAAAGAAAGTAATAATAAAAAGTTAGAACAGGTAAAAGAGTTAGCACAGACGACGCCAGAAAAGTTAGCTACAATCATGGAAGATTGGTTAAAAGAACAAGCTATTGAGTACGAAAATGCAGAAGAAGAGTTGGTGTTAGAAGAGGCCTCATCATGAATTTAACAGGAAAGCAAAAATCACAATTATTAATTAGTTTAATTGAAGATAATAGTACCGATGTTTTAAAACATTTATCAGAAGATAGTGCAACGATTTTAACATCAATCCTTGATGAAGTACCAACGATTAACGATGAAGAAATGAATGATTTTTTAGACTTAGTATTACAGTCTGTTAGTGATAAAGAGTTTGAATTATCAAATAGTGATCAAGACAATTCAGATGACTTTTTAGATTTAGATAGTAACGATGAGAGTAGCGAGTCAGACGATGTTACGGAGGATAATAAAGAAGAAAATCCCTATCCAGAAAACTATCGATCATTAGAGCTAATTGCTAAGAAACTAAGTTCACAAGACAATCAAATGGTAGCCTTTTTCTTTAAGTATGCTGATGAAGATTTTTCTAAAGCAATTCAAGAATACATGGCAGACGAAAAAATAGAAGCCTATAAAAAATGTAAAGTAGAAGCAACCCCCATGTCAGAACAAATTTTTAAGCGGTTGTTTGGGTTAGTTGTCATAAAAACAGAAGAAGAAATTGAAGAAGAAAAAAAGCAAGCAGAGACAAATCAAGATCAAGAGATCGAGGTCGAAAGTCTTAGTTTATAACCAAAAACATAGAGGGTTTTCATCAAGAAAAGAATAGTAAAGAAAAAAGAAGTTGTTTAATAACTCAAACGCGTAGAACATATTAATTCCATAGGATGCGAAATAAACTCGTTTAAACTATACGAATACGATACTAAGAAAAGACTTACATTATAATACAAAGGTAGTAACTATCCTCGTTGGAAATAGCCATGTAAAACACAAGCTAGTATCACTACAAAAGCGATCAACACAATACCATTACCCCATGTTCGAAACGGGGTATCAATAGACACACAATCCATGTTTTGAAACACATAATCTTGTTGATATTTATCTAATATCCCTGTAGTTTGACCAGAAGCATTGATAAAACAGCTAAAGCCCATGTTCGCAGATTGAATACTGGGTAAGCCTACTTCGATAGAACGAAACTGTAGCATTTGCAATTGTCTGGCTGCAATAGAACTTCCTTTAAACCAGGCATTATTAACCAATGAAATAAGAATATCAGCACCTTGATTAGCATACGTTCGAGATAACCTTGAGTTAGTTGATTCTAAACAAATAATAGGCGCAAGATGAATTGAACCAAGCTTAAAAAGTTTAGGAGATGAACCATGTGTAAATTCACTTCCTGGAATAATATTATCTAGCTTAAAAAACTGAAACACACGCTTAAGTGGCCAATATTCTCCAAATGGCATTAATTGAATTTTATCGTAGGTCATTCTATTTTGAGACGTAATAAAGACTGCTGTATTATAATAATGATTAGTATCTTTACGAGGAGATCCAAAGATAAACGCTGTATCAGAGAGTGTCATTCTTTTGATAGGACTCATAAGCGATTTAATGTTTAAATTTAAACTAGCTGTAATTGTTTCAGGCCAAATAATAAGTTGAGGGCGATGCTTTTTGAGAGCATCTTGGGACATACTCACATAGTCCTGACGGATTCTAGGTCTATTTTTTCGTTTAAATTTATAGGGCATAGGATGATTGGCTTGAACACTAGCAACACTAAGAGACTGAGGGGATGATGAAGGAGAAAGGTGATAAAAATATGATGAAAACAATATTAAAATAATAATAAATAAATATAAAAAAGAGCGGCGGTGATGAGATTGTTTAATCGAACGAATACCAAGAAAGATTAAAACATTAACAAAAACACAAATAAACGATACAAGATAAATACCACCTAAGCTAGCAAAATGGTTAATCAAAACATTGTTAGCTTGACTATATCCTAAAACACCATTAGGAGAGCCATAAGGCCCAATAGATTTAAGCCATTCAAAGAGAATCCAAATAAAGGGTAGCAAAATAGGTTTACAATGACAAAGACGATAACAAAGCGTAATAAAAGCAAAAAATAAGGCTTCAAAAGCAGTATAGATAATAAATAAGATAATCATAGTAACCGGAGTAGAAAACTCAATTAATTCAAACACCCAAATATTAGTTAATCCCATATAAACTATACCAAATACAAAGCCAATAAGAGAAAAGCGTTTAAGTTGTGTTAGATAGGCCGTGGTAAAAACGTATATATAATATCGATCTAATACATAAAGGAGTGGGATTAGTGAAACAAGTTGTAACCAAAAGGCATTAACAGAAGGAAAAGCAATAAAGCATAAAAAGCCTGATACTATAATTAATAAATGCTGTATTGCCATTGAGTAATATCGCGATGATTATCCAGTATTGTATTTTCAGGATGATCCCCCATGTTTTCTTGATGATTGATAAGGTTAATCTGATGCGAGGTATCATCAATTAAAAAGTCTTGAATAAAGCCACTTTCTGTAGAATCGTTACGTAATGTTAAAATGGAAAAATAGATAGAATCGTCATGTTCATAACCGAGTTGTTGAATATCTAAGGTAATGCTAATCATATTAGAGGGGGAGTTATTATACTGATATTCAAAACCTTGTGTTTTAGCATAGCTTAAATGCGATTGTATCGTAGCAGTTGATTGAGAAAATCCATCAGAAGATGATTGAAAAAGTTCGATGGTACCATTATGAATATAAAGAAATTGTTGCCAATGTTTAAAATACGTATTGTAATAATACGGAATAGATCTAGCAGGATATATTGCTAACTCAGCATCATCAAGATTTTTTCCAGGAAAGATAAAATAATCATCAATATTAGGATTGATTGGAAGTATCGTTTGTGATGATGAAAAAATTACGACATAAATGCTATCTTGAGTATTAATAGGACCGTTAGTAGAAACATTAAATTCTAAATGTAACGTTTCATCAGAAGATGAAACGGTTCTAGCACATCCAGATAATAATAAAACTAAAATTAATGATAAACTGATATAATACTTCATTAAAACCTTTCTTCTGATTTTTTATTAAGACGACCTTCAAATTTTATAACATTATTAGTTTGTCTCAAAACTAAAGGATCTTTAGAAAACATTTTAAAATGAAATTTAAAAAATATTTCTTTGATAGTTTTATTATAACCAATTTCAATTTGTCTTTCATGTTCATCTTTAATAACAGAAAATTTTTGAAACTGATACCCGTCTATTTTAAAGGGTTGCCCAGGTTCAATATAATTAAAATATCCTTTTAAGTTCCATTTAAAATCAGGGTTACGACCGAAAGGAACCTGAAAATTAAGATTAGAGTTTTTAACAATATATATTTTATCAAAAACAAGATCATTCATATTAAGCTGCAATAAATAATTAAATTTAAATTTATCTTTCTTATTTCCATTAAAGGAAAAAATCAAAGGTGTAAATAAATTACTTTCTTTTTTCCATTTTTTGTTAAGGTTTTTTGACGATTGTAGCGTAGCTTTATATATTTTATTAAAGACTATAGCAATATTAGAACGATAGTTTGAATACGGATCCGATGAACGTAACCAATTATAAGCAGTACTATGATCCCATGTAAAATCAAACGAAAATGGAAAGCGGATCGATCGTTTTTTCTTGTAAAAAAATGTAATTTTCTCACTAAGCCGATTAACTTCAGTTATAGAGTTATTAAATGCATAAAAAGGGGAGTTATTATCCTTATGGCCATGTTTTCTGCTATAGGAAGTGCTATGCTTCATAAATGAAAAAAAAGTAGAATTAAGTGACATATCATAGTTTAAACTATATTGAGCATCCCCTTCGAAAAGAGATTTATGATCATTTTTAAAAATATATTGTTCATACGTTGAACGGAATGTTAGTTTAGATGAGGCTGGAAGAGAAAGAAATGATTTAGAAACCGTTTGCTTAAAAAAGTACATGTTAGGTTCTAACAGATTATTAAGTTCTGGAAAGGCATAGTCAGGATCGTCGTCAAGATAACGTACTTCACGATAGTTCCCAAGCGTAAAAACAGAGTTTGTATTAAATGAATAATATTGATGAGATTTAAAAAAGCTTTGTTTTTGTGAGAATGAAATTTCTGGAAGTTTATATAAATAATTATTGATACCACTTTTACTGTCACTAGTAACCCTCTTACGGTCTAGATCATATAAATAAGTAAGATCAACTGTCATTAAAATATGCTTAGGCAAGGTAGTCGATAGTTTAGAAATATAGGTTAATGTTTGTTCAGCGGATGGTTCTGTAGCTTTATCATGATTTTCATTAAAATGAATGCTTTGATTTAACTTAAAATTAAGTGGAAATTCTATGGAATGATTCAGCTTAGAGTCTGTGTTATGTCGCTGAGAACTTGAATAATTTTTTTTGTTTAATGAAAAGCTTGTTTGTTGATGTAAAAATTCTTTTTTAAAATTAAATTGCTGTGATTGAAATTGATTCGATAGATTGTTTTTTTCTTTATACGTTGATCTTAAGGGAAAAACATAGGGTGAATAGTTTAAAGAAAACGATTTATCTATTGTATGAGAGGTTCCCGTGGAATTAATACGTTCATCAACATCAACAAACCGATACGTTCCGGAAAGGGAAGCCTCTTTATAAGTAATAGTGTTATTGAGTTTGTATGTAAAGTTCCGTTTAGTGTCAGAGCCAACCTTAAAGTCATAGTTATAAATATAGAAATCTCCGTTCATAATATCATTGCCATAGTAATGATGTATACCATATCCCCATTCGCCTGAACGGTTTTGTTTGGCTTGATACCAATCAAGAAAGAGAGATGATTCTTTTTCGTTATGATAACGATAATCAAGTTTATTCTGAACAAAAAGACCCCAACCATCACTTTTTTTCTCACCAATAGTAGGAAAATGAAGGACAACTTTTCGTTCGCCAAGTTGATAGTAATAATATGGAATGGGGATCCACTCTATTAAAGGAATTGGAAATGGAATGATATTAAAGGGAAAAAATGATAAATCATTACGAAATTGAGCTCCAAATAAATGAAGACTTTTATCAGGATAATATAAAAATCGCCAAGAAAAAAGATAGTAATGAGGTTTAATCGCATTACAGGTGGTAAAACGGGCATATTTGCCTAATTTTCGTTTTTCACCATCAATTAAAGTTTTAATTGTTACATAAATTTGTCCTTTTTTTTCATAAGGGGTAATTCCTAGTTTTAGATCATATAAATGGAGTTTTTTTTCATCTAAGTTAATAAGAATAGAGTGTGACTTAACTTCATCATCCTGTCGTTTAATTACAACATTCCCAGAACTAACCACTAAGTTATCATCAACATAAAACATAAGATGATCACCTAAAATAGTAGCATCATCAATAACCAACTGTACATTTCCAGTGGCATCAACACGCTTAAGATAGTCATCAAAAATGAGAGAATCGCTTTTTAAAGTCATAGAACGAGCCACGCTACAAGTCGATAAAATAAGTAATATAATACTAATTCGATAAATAAAAGACATTATAATGTTCTTTTGGAGATATCCAGTGAGACGTTATAAAGGGATCTTCTTCTAAATAATTTAAAAACTGATGAATATGAACAAAGAGTAAACCATAAGCAAGTAAAGCCTTTAGATATTTGAAACATAGCTCAATATTATTATTTAAAAAATAAATCATAGCTAAATTAAATTGAGCATGCAAATTTTTGGGGTTTAAACGAATAGCGTGTTGAAAACATTTTAGAGCATCACCTAGATTGCCCTTCTTATAAAATAGAAGCCCTTCATTAAGAGAAATAATATCTAAATGCTGATTAAATTGCTTAGATTTTTCAAGATGGGTATGTGCTTTTTCAAGAGTATCGTGTTCTAAATGATATAAGGAATAATTACAGTATGAAATCGAAAGAGATGGATCAAGCTGTAACGACAAATTAAATTCTGAATGAGCACTATTAAAATTGTTTTTAATCATATATAAACATGCTTTTTGATTATGATTTAATCCAAAACTAATGGTTGCGTTTGGTGAGTGTGACGAGGATGATTCATCTGTATTTTGAATAGCAGAATATGTAATAGTTGAATCCCACACATTAATAAGACCAGTAATAGCAAGTCCTTTATGTTGAGAAAAAGGAATATGATATAAAAATTCTTTCATATTCTTTATATAAGGATACGAGATATTAATTTCTTCTATACTATTTAAGATAGTAGAGGATTCTTCAAAATGTCCTAATCTATACAAACAGATAGATGTGAAAAATAATGAATCTAAATAAAGATCAGAAGATTGTTCACGTAAAAAGGGCGATACATGATTTAAGATATTTAATGATTGATCCAGTTTTTGTTCGGTATAAAAACATCGAGCTAATAATAGTTGAGCGATAGGATAATCGTAATGATTTTGCTTAATGTGTTGAATGCCATCAATGGCTTCATGGAGTTTACCTAAAGATAAATCACTTAGAATAGCATTAAATGAACTAATAGATGTTTGTGCATGTTTAAGTATTGTATTGTGTCGGTGGATAGTGTGCATTAACTCATGGAGTCGTTTTGAATTACGATGTTGATGCATGTGATTAAGACATAATGTATGAGCTTCCGTTAAATTATCTTGCTCTATTAGAATAGAAATTTTCAAACAAATAGCATCTAAGTGATCACTACCACATTCATTACAGTAGTTAAGTGAATCAATAAATTTACCCTCATAAAATAAGATTAAAGCAAGGTTATAACTTGCTTGAATATGATAGCCTAATGTTTTTGATTCCCATATTTTTAAACAATGAACCTTTAAATCATCAAAAATATCATGATTATAAGGAGTTTCAGTTAACAACGATATTAAATCTAAGGCAGATTGATAGTTAGTTTGAGTAATAAAGCGATCAATCAAAAATAGATTAAAGCCAAAATGGTTAGGATTGATTTTCTTAATAGTCTCAATACTCGTTTCTATAAATGTATCTTGGTTATAAGAAACGAGTTGAGATAAAATAGGAATGGCATCGGTAATAGAGTCTTCATAAAGTAACGATTCACAATATAATAAAAGAGTAGGAAGATGGCCTGGATATATGTCAAGAAGTTTCATAAAAATAACACCAGACTCGCTAAGAGGAAAGTCTAAAGATGGACATAAAAAAGATAAGTGCTCAATGGCTTTATCTGGATCACAATTAGCAATATAAAAATCAATCAGCTCTTTTCTAGCAAAGGTAAGTGTGGGATACGAGGTTACTATAGTTTCTATTAATAGACATCCATCTTTTAAGTACTGTGGATCCAATGATACAAGGGTTTTATAAATGGACACGCATTTTTCATATTTACCAATCCGTTTATATAATTCAGCAAGCACTTTATTATGATGGGGGTGTGTATCATTATCGGTTAATAATGACTCATAAAATGAAATCGCTTTAAAGATTTCGTTATTATCAAGATAAATCTTTGGTAAAAAATCAAGAATTACAGAGTCTCTAATCCCCGATTTAAATGCTTGTTCAAACAAACGACATACGGTATCTTTTTCTTGTTTATAGGTATAAATCTTACTAAGTAAAAAATAGGTTTGTGAAAAATTAGGATTAATATCAAACATATCTTCAAGTTCAGTACACGCATCCGTGTAATACTGATGTTTAATATACAACTCTGAAATAATAAGCCGAACATTAATCTCAGAAGGAGATTGATAAAGAAGTTTATAAAGATCAATTAAAATTAAGGATAAGTTATTGGGATAGTTAACTAAATAATCTTTATAGCGATCAAGCGCTTCTAAATACTGCTTGCGTTTTACAAGATTAAGAATAAATGTCAGTGTTAACTCTTTGCTTACCTGTACTTGCATTGGTAATAGATTAAGTAACTAGCAACCGTGCCATAGATAACATTAGGTGTCCATGCTCCAATAATGGGAGAAATCATACCCCCTTTGGCAAAAGCACGAGAGATCGCTAATAATACAAAATACAAACCTACTGTTAATACTGATACACATATGGCAATTATAACACCCCACCAGTCTTTCCCAGAACGAACAAAGCTAAAACAGTAAGAAATACCAATTAATACAAAAATTAAACAAGTAGTCGGTAAACTTTTTTTAAGATGATATTCAATTTGATAATAATTAGAACTTAACCCACTTTCATCTAAACGATCAATTTTTGCTTTTAATTCAGAAGAGTCCATTTCTTTCGCTTTTTTTTGACGGGAATAATACGATCGAATATTTTGTTGAACATGAATTCTCATTTCATCAAATGTATTGGAATATTTTAAATGGCCATCCTTATCAAATTCTTGAAGTGTTCCATCAAATAATGTCCACTTAAAGTCTTTCCATGAGCCTTCTTTTGCAATAATAAGACGAGGGTTTTCAAATGTTTTCTCAATAACCATAATATTTTCCATGGAGTTATTACGAATATGTTTAATATAAAAAAATCGATCAGAATCATTAAAAACGGTATTTTCAGCAATATTAGGAGGTGGTGATTTTCGTAATTCACGTTTGATTAATGTATCAGCAGCTTGGTTAGACATGGGAACAATAGACTCATTAAAAAGATAAGAAAGATAACTGATGATAACACCCATAATAATAACTGGAAAAATGATACGGGCAGCATGAATGCCTGATGTTCGAAGAACACTTAACTCATTATCTTTTGCCATCCGAACAAAAAGAAGCATACAGGCAAATAGGGTAGCCATAGGAAAAAAAAGGACCATTACAGCAGGAAGTTTATAGATTAGTAATTTAATAGTGGTAAGAAAGGAAACCCCTGATAGGACCGATAATTCAACAACATAAAATAAAATATCAACAATACCAATAATAGCAAACCCAAAAATAGCTAATAAAAAAGGGGAAAGAAACTCTCTAATTAGATAGGTATCTAATATAGTAAGATTAATGAAGCTTAGAACCCCTTTTTTAAACATAACATCATAAACAATATGATTTAAAGCTCATCAGCCTTTTGCTGTATTTTAGTGCGTCTTGCAGCAGCTTTTTTATCACGCTTTTTTTTATCAGAAGGTTTCTCAAAATATTCTTTTTCTCTTAATCGAGGTATGATACCTTCTCTTTTTACACCTCGCTTAAACTTCTTTAAAAGAGAATCAATCGTTTCTCCATCCCGTCGTTCTTGTAAAACCATGTTGCACACTCCAATGCATATTTATTTAATGTATTTGCTACCCCTAATAGTGTAGCATTGATTAGACTAAAAGCTAAGAGAGTGATTGAAATTATAATTGAATGCTAAAATTTTCTAATTGAAGCCTAACATTAACATTGTATTGTAACGTTTCTAAAAGTTCTAATATGAGATTACTATCATCCTGATTAAACGGAGAGGGGCATTGTGTTAATTCAGATAACCAGTTATGAAGATGGTATAGTAAGGCTTGCTTATCAGAAGCTAAGTCGGCACACATGGATAATCGTGTAGATAGGTCGAAGGATTTAAAGGATTCAAAGGAACAGATATCATGCTCACTATGAAGATGATCACGTGTAGGAACATAAATAGTTGCTGAACGAGAGCGAATCGTAGGAAGGATAGCGTGGAGGTTCGTTGTGATCAGAAAAAAGATAACATTATCAGTAGGTTCTTCTAAGGTTTTTAAGAATGCATTGGATGCTTGAGGGGTACATAAATCCATGTTTTGTATAACAACAAAAAAGTAGTTAAGAGCATAAGGACCATACTTGATTTTATCTTTAATCTCTTTAATATGATCTATTTTAATCGAAGGTTCATCCTGTAATACAACGATATCAGGATGAGAGGGCACAGTATCATCTTGGCTTAAAGAAAAGTCATGATGGTAATTTAAGTAATCGTTAATAATTGTAAAACAAAACGTATTTAAATCAATGGTGTTAATGCCATAAAATAAATAGGAATGAGAGAATAGATTGCTTGTTATTGATTTAGAAAATAAGGATTCAGAAACAGGCTTAGCCATTAAGAAACGAGACTTAAAAGGATTGAAAAAGCGATAAATCCAAATAATAATTTTCTTTCTTTTTTATAACGATGATTGGAAGCTTGAAGTTCTGTTATTTCATGAAGTAGCAATTTTTGTTCATGTCTTAGCATTTTATTATCATTTTGGATAGAAAATAGAGAGTTATGGGTTTGAGTATAGGTTTTTTTAAATGATTTCGATAAGGAAACAAGCTCCTGTAAATCATTATTATTGATAGGCATCGTATTAGTGTTAAGTTTTTTTTCAAGTTTATTAATAATAATAACCGCGTCACGTCTGGATAAGGGGGTATTTGGTTTAAACGTATTGTCGTTATAAAGCGATAAGTATCCCTTGGAAACAGCGTTATTAATAATTCTGTAATTAGCATCATCCGTGCTAATATCATGAATAGATTGGGACATTACTAATGAAGGAAATGCTAATAGTATGATGATGCATGTTACGTGATATAAATTCATGGATTACTCCTTTAACTGATTAGCACTAACTATATCATTTTTTGTTGGAAGGGTTAAATCTAAAGTTTGAATAATAGAACGAGATGGGATGAGCTCTGAAGATTCATAGGGCGTTTCAATTGTCTGAGTTGATAAAACAAACGGTGTGGCGGTATCTTTTTTGACATAATAATGAAGATATAAATAACCATCGTTAAGATTAGGTGCTTGAAAGGTGATATATCCTTTGGAGTTATAAGAGGTTAAAGGGATATGTCGTTTATTGGATGAAGAATAGTCAATAAACTGAACTAATTTTTTTGGGTGTTGAAGAATAAGATTATGATTAGGTTGAACAGAAACATTTTTCAATTTAAGTGTTAGATAGTAAGGTGCTTTAGAAGTCGAATAAGAATAAACAGATAAAGGGGGCAGTTTTTTAGCAGGACTATTAAGAAGCGAAATAGTTTTAGAGGTATTAATAGCATAATTAGAGTTAGCTGAAATTTTAAATGAAGAGGGTAACTCTAAAGTAGATGTATTAATCGTCCATGATAATGAGGCCGATTCACCTTTATTTAAGATAGGGATAACCTTAGCAGAATACTCAAAGGGAGGTAGCGATGACTCAGAAATACCAGACAAAAAGACCGAAATATCTTTAATGGGAATAGATGTTGGATTATAAATAACAGGGGTAACTAAAACATAAGGTGAATGAACTGGAGTCATGAGCTTATTAGGAATTTTAATAGATAGCTTTGGAGGTTTAATAATATCGATACTATGATGAATAGAATTGGAGTTAAACGTACTAGATTGAACAGAAAATGATAGAGGAATAGTAGATGATTTAATATCGTTAAAATCTACTAGGAGTGGAAATTGTAATTGTTTCCCTTTTTGCAAGATATGTATGGTCTCAGTAGCACGACCTTTAAGAATAGTAGCATGTTTAGGAAGGTTAAAAGAAACAGATACATTATAGGCATCATAGCCACCTGTATTAAGTAAATAGGCAATAACAAGTACAGGAGAATCATGCGTTTTTAATAGGGTTTTAGGAGCTGTCATACCAAGGCTAAGTTCACCAGAAGAAATTGAAATCCCACCTAACCCATACACTGTTTTAAAAATTTTAGTTTGATTAGGTTTTATAGGAGAAGATTTAAATGTAAGCGCCAGTGCTGTATCGTTTTGATCCTCACCTTTTCGCATAAATGAACGGTTTTGCTTATAACTTGCATTCCATGGCTGATCCACTAACGTTCCCCAATTAGCCAGATGAATCGTATCTGGAGGGGTTAATGCTTTAGATGGATCTGAGAGTAATCCTTGAGAAATAATATTAGGGGTAGTTAAGCTATCAAAAGCTTGCCAGTAGGGATACAAGTCTTTTTTGGATAGTTGTATTTCAGACTCAACTTGTTCTCGGCCCATACTAAAGGGAGCCCCATCATTTTGGCCTAATTTTGTATCAAGCATAATACGTAACCCAAAATAGTGTATTTCACTAGATGTATTCGTAACATGATATTCAATAAATATAGAATCATTAAGGTTTGTATTAGGATTACGATAAAAGCCAAGTTTTTGAGATACCTTAAGCTGTTTAATTAAACTGGATGAAATAATCATGTTATTAGTACTAAGTTGTTCATATAAAGGAGCATAACTAAAATTAGTTTTGGTACGTCTTTTTAAACGCTTGTCAGAGTTTCCAAAAATATAGGGGTTATTATCAATAAGTAACGTTGTATAAGATGTCCAAGGAATAGGTTTTCCATAGATAAGATCTTGGTAGTCATCATTTGGATTATCTGGATTACCTAATGTTGTTTCCAAAGAGAAACGGCCTTTTGAATCCGTATTATTAACAACCGCTTTAATAAATTCATTTTGGATAAAAATAATATCTGGGTTGGCAGCGATAAGACTTGAAAAGATAACAAGAAATAAAAATGTAAAAATGGTTTTTATCATAAGTTAAATGTGTGAGATAAGGTAATGGTATCAATCACATTAACCCCATCAACTCGCTTAGGTTTAAAAATATACGTTGATTTTATCGTTGATATAAAGGCTTTATCAAGAATAGAATGTCCAGAACTTTTAACAATTGTAACTTCGGATACGCGTCCTTGTGTATTAACTAAGACATTAACAATAACCGTGCCTTCCAATGAAAAGTTAATGGCTTCCTTTGGGTAATAAGGCTCTTTATGTGAATCTAGTAAGGGTTTATGTCGGTCATCTTTATGTTTAATGGGAGCTGTTTTTGGAGGTTTGGGACTGGGATCTGTGGATATCATCGCTATTTTTTTTGGAATGGGTTTTGAAATAACAATTTCTTTAATAGAAAATTCAATAGGAACAGGTGCCATCGTTTCTGTAATATTAATGGGCTCTGAAAAAGATAAGAAGAAAAAAATAACAATGCCTATATGTAAAATAATGCTTGAAAATAAAGAGATACGATTAATTTTATGATCATTTAACATACATCTACATTATTTATAAATTTTCTTTTCAACCTGTAGAGCAATATTAGAACACCCGGATAATCGAATTTTATCAAGTAATGAGATAATAAATCCATAATCTAAATTTTTATCAGCATTAATAATAACTTGAGTAGAAGGGTTTTTAGAAAGAGCCTGAATAACAAGAGGCGGAATTTGTGCAAAACTAATTTTTTGGGAGTTTATGTATATTTCTTTAGATTTTTTAACTGAAATAATAATATCAGGCGAATTATTTTCGCTACTTGAAGCCGTTGGTAACTCAAGAGGAATCGATTCATTATCCGAAATTAAACTAGAACTAACAGCAAAAAATATCAATAAAATAAAAACAATATCAATTAAAGGCGCTAATTCAACTTTGGGTAGTGTTTTTTTTCGATACTTTATTAACATGAGTTAATGTTTAATCGCTTCATTAGAGTGACAAAAGTGAATGATTTCATAACTAATACGTTCAAGTTCTAATAAACTATGTTCAATTTTTTGAGAAAAATATTGATAGAAAAAAATAAAAGGAAGCGTAATAATTAAGCCAACAACGGTGGTTACAAGCGCTTTTGCAATTCCTGCTGATAATGCTTGAGAATCACCAATAGACCCACCCGAAATAACATTAAAAATATCCATAAGACCCAACACAGTTCCGGTTAAACCTAATATGGGCGCGGCTGTAATAATACTAGATAAAATAGGCATCATAAATTCAAGTTTAGGAATTTGATGATAAAGAGATTCTCGAATACCATCCTGAATTTCATCACGAGCAGACGCCTGTAATTTAATAGAAGACATTAGCATTTGAACAGGGATTGTTCGATCAGATCGAAAATATAATAAGGTTTCTTTCGTTCCAAAAGAAAGTAATCTGTCTTTAACAATTTGTATCGTTTTTTGAAATTGAAAAAAATGAAATTTAAAAAACAGTACTTTTTGAACAATAATAAAAACACCTGTTATAGAGCAAGCTAATAACATTAAAATGATAGGGCCACCTTGAATCAATAATTGTGTCATAAGAACTCCTTTATTAAGCTAAGAATGATCATTAATAAATTCAATTAATGAGATTAAACCACCATAACTTTTATGATTAAAATTAAATAATAAACGTTGTTTTTCAGGGTACAAAGATACTTCTTTTTTAAAACACGTATTATCCGTGAGCTCAAAGGTTCCTGAACTTAATAAATGCTTAAAATGCGTGTTTAAATCATTAAGAATGGATGGAGAAAGAGGGCTATTAAGTCGAATACAAGCAGTATCAGAAATATATCGAATCGAATGATAAGTTGAATAAAAGTGATTAATATAATCCGATACCTCTATAGGCGATGATAGTAATTTTATCAGGTTCATATCATCGGGAGATATATAGTCTCGATCTAATAAGTGCGACTGAACATAGGTTCGCCAGTCATCCCAATAATTACTGTTATCATGATTAATAATAATAAAAGGGCGAGGAGAACATCGACCTGTTTGCATCAATGTTAGAACTTCAAATGCCTCATCTTGTGTTCCAAATCCTCCTGGAAATAAAACAAAGGCATCGGATTCTTTAACAAAAATTAATTTTCTAGTAAAAAAGTAATTATAGGGTATCATTTTCTCTGATTCTGCAATATAAGCATTAGGCTTTTGCTCAAAGGGAAGGATAATATGAAGTCCAAAACTATTCCCTTTGCCAGCCCCCTTATTGCCCGCCTCCATAATACCAGGTCCTGCACCCGTTATCACTAACATCCCAGAATCAACAAGATGGGCAGCTGTTTTTTCTGTTAGTAAATAATTTGGGTTTGATAGTTTAGTACGAGAAGACCCAAAAATAGTAACCTTTCTTGTATCTCGGTAATCTTTAAATAGCAAAAAAGACTGAACGAGCTCTTCAATTGCTTTTTGAATCAAGTTCATATCACTTAATTCGGGATCACCAGCTTGAAGCTTCGTCAAGCTCGTTAAACTATTTTGTAAAAAATTTAATTGTTCATCCGTACTAACATTACAAAGATTAGTAGAAAGATTATTAATGGAGTCCTCTAAATCAGATTGGGTATAGGGGGTGTTTTGCATAAAGGGTTTCCTTTTAACTATTAAAAATTAAAAGATAGTATAATATACAAAAGCATAGCAAACCAATAGTAAAATTTTAAGATTAAACGATCGTTACAAGTGACTATGTTTTTCTAATAGATCTACCACCATATTGCGAAAGAAAACAATCATGAGCGTATAGCCATGACAACGTAATAACATAATGATAGCATGAGGTGGCGATAGCGCTACAAAAAATAGACTATCAAATGGTCATAGAAAACAATCAAACCGTTTCAATGAGTGTTGTAATTGACCAACATGAAAGTGGGCCAGTTAAGAAGAATTTAAAGAATCTGATAGTCATATCAACAAAACAAACAATAATATATATAATAATAGATTATGCTCAGAATCTGTGGAGATAGAGTTAGGCAGCAACGAATCGTATACAGACGTTTGTCTCATAAAGCACCGGATGGGTTTGATAAAGGAGGTACGTGCCAGTACATTACAACCCCTCGTGTTAATATACCATTCCTAACGTTATTATCTAAAAATAAGGACTTTTTAAAGTTGTTTGTATTAAACAAGGAGCAAGAAATAAAACAGGAATTACAGAAATGGAAAACGACGGATAATCGGACCTTATTAGTAGATTTTATTAATAATGAGAAGCAATTTGGCTTACTTGCAACACGTAACCTTGCTAAGGGAGTTAATATAGGACCTTATTTAGGAGAATATATTACAGAAAAAGAAGCCATAGATAGACAAACACGATATGGTGTCAAGCTTGAACTACCTCAAAAACCTGGGCATCCAAGATTGCCTCCTTTTGTTATTGATGCAGCGCACTATGGAACAGAAATGCGTTATATGAATCATGATAGTAAAAATCCTAACACAGAGTTGCAGCTAATATATATTAATTGGAATGGGCCATTTCCTTTGTGTATAGCAAGAACAATCAGGCATGTAAGAAAAGGGGAAGAGTTAACAATAAACTATTGGCTATAAAAATTAACAGTAGAATAAGAAAAAATATGATAGTACTATTTAAATATACGAAGACATGTTTTCAAAAATTATAAAATTACTATTAGCATCATCCTTAATTGCAGTATTATTTAATAGAGGCAAAAAAGATGAGGGGGATGATATATCAAAAGCGAGTGAAGCCTTTGAA
>PBBX01000020.1 GCA_002716725.1 bacterium
CTCCGATCGCCGGCTCCATGTTGCCGAGATAGCTCAGTCGGTAGAGCAGGAGACTGAAAATCTCTGTGTCGGTGGTTCGATTCCGCCTCTCGGCACCATCATAATGAGGATTGCATGTTTAAGAACGCTTATTTGATTTTAGTTGTTTTTAGTTTATTTTTTAATAATGATACCGTTGGTTTTTTTGGGTTAGATAATAATCAAAATCATAATAAGACGGTGAATCAAAATAAGTTTATTCCAACTATAAATTTAACTCATAATTTAGAGGAGATAAATGATTCTATTTCATTAGATAGTGTTGCTGAGTATGCTTTTTCAGATTCCTTTATTTTATCTGATATTCCTATTGAGTATCACGATTACTTGTTTGTTGAATTGGTTGATGTTGATGGGATTACGATTAGTAATCGTGTGATTATAAAGGGGTATAATAAGTTGAGAGGGCGTGTGTATATTAATGATGTTAATGTACCTTGTGATCAAAATGGATTTTTTTCTTATGAGTTTATGTTAAAAGATTTTGGTAAACAAGTTATTTATGTTACATTTACAACTCTAGAGAATCAGTTTATTACGATCCAAAAGAAATTAAATTATTTATATGATCCTTTATTTTCTTTAAAAGATATCAATTTAAAACGTAGTGTTACGTATTTTTATAATTTAGATTTATTTTATAAGATAAATGAAAAGAAATTAGATGATGAGATTACAAGAGCAGAACTTGCTTATTTTTTGATGAATTTGCATGATGATAAGGATAATGCTCCTTCTTCATATCATCATGTTGTTAATGATATTAATCGAGATGATTGGTATTATGATGCTGTAAATTTTGTGCTATATAATCGCTTTATGGGGGAGTTTTTGGATGGTAATTTTTATCCTGATCGGGTTGTAACTAAGTTAGAGTTTTTAGTGACGTTAGTTCGTTTTGCTACGATTTTAGATAGGGGACATCATGGGAAGCTTTCTTTTCAGGATTTTCCTAAACATCATTGGGCTTCTAAATTTATATCAGCTAGTTTAAATTTTGGTTTAATTAAGCCGTCTTCCTACTTAAATCCTGATAGTAAGATAACGTTATTGGACATGATTGATACGACAAGGCGTCTTGATGAGCTTAAAGAGGATTTTTCAGTTATTAATAATAATGATGTTGGTTTTAATGATACTTTAGATGATTTTTTTCAATTTTTAAAACCTATTATTTCTTTTTTAGAACAGTCTAATAATGTAAATGGTTTTGAATTAGATATTTTATCTCATCAATCTAATCAAGTTGTATATGAGGATATGGTTGTGTTGCAAGGAAGGGTATTTCCAAGTTTACCTTTTTTTATTGGTTCTTTTTTGGTGACACCTAATGTTATGGGAGAGTTTTCACACGAATTGGAGCTTGATTCTGGTAAAAATGCTATTCAGATTAGTCGAGATGATTTATCTAATACTTTTTATTTACATTTTTTAAATGGGTATGGTGATTTGTCAGGACATTGGTTAGAGGATTTAGCAGCTAAGTTAACGTATTTAAAATTTTTAGATGAAACGGAAGACTTTGATCCAAAGATGACTATTTCTCGCTATGATTTTGTTGTTCGTTCTTATCCATTTTTTTATCCGCTTATTAAGTTACATATGTCATCTGATAGTGGTAATCCTGCTCAGGTATCTTTAGCTAATCAAGAGATATTTCATGAAACCGTATCGTTATCCAATCAAGATGATTTAGGTGTAACGCAATCCGTTGTAATTTCAGATATCGAATATGATGCTGTTGATATGGATTATTTGATTTTTTTAATTGAAAATGACGTTTTTTCTTTATTTGAAGAAAATCAGTTTTTACCGGATCGTTATATGACGCGTATTGAGGCTATTGCAGCGATTGTTAAATTTTTGAGTTTGCTTGATGATCACTATCAAGAGTCTAATTTTAACGAACTATTTCCATTTTGGGATGTTTCAATGTCTCATTGGGGAAGACCCTTTTTAGAAGTTGCCTATAAAAATCGATTAATCTCAAAAAATAATAATTTTTATCCTGATAAACCCTTAACAAAGGATCAGTTAATTGCTTTATTATCTAAAACAACGTATGCAAAAGAGCAATTAGCATTAACATTTAGTGATGATTAAGCAGGTATTACGTGATTTACTTTATGATCCACTTAATTCATTTTTAAAGGGATCACTTGATAGGGATTGGCTTGAGATTGAAATTCCAAAACAGGTTGATCATGGTCATTTTGCGACCCCAATTTCTTTTCGTTTAGCATCTTTACTTAAGAAACCTCCTAGTCATATTGCTAATGACATGGCTGACTTTTTAAATTCTAAGGATGTTATTAAATCTTGTTGTGTTTGTCATGCTATGAATGGGTTTATTAACATGACATTAACAGATGAATATTTATATCAGTATGTTCGGTCTATGGGTATGAGGAGACCTTCTTTTGATAGGGTATCGGCTTCTATTTTAGTTGAATATGTGTCTGCTAATCCAACAGGGCCTTTGCATATTGGGCATGGTCGTTGGGCTGTTTTGGGAGATGTTATATGTCGTTTATTGGCTTTTACAGGGCAATCATTTTCGTCCGAATTTTATGTTAATGATGCGGGTAATCAGATTCAATTGTTTTATGATAGTGTTGCTGCTGTGAAGGATAATAAGCCTATTGCAGAAAATGGGTATCAAGGTGATTATATTTATGATTTAGCAACATCTTCTGAGGATCCTGTAGGGCGTGTTATTCAACAGCAAAAAGATGTTTTAGCATCGATGGGTGTTTGTTTAGATAATTGGTTTTCGGAGAAATCTTTATATCAGGATGCTTGCATTGATGAGGTATTGGCACTATTAGATAAACAATCCTTTTTGGAACATAACGAGGGAGCTACTTGGTTTAAGACAACGTTGTTTGGGGATGATAAGGATCGTGTGTTAATAAAATCAGATGGATCTTATACGTATTTTTTAGTTGATATTGCTTATCATTATACTAAGATTCAGCGTGGTTATTCTCAGTTAGTTACTATTTTAGGAGCAGATCATCATGGCTATGTAAAACGCTTAGAAGCATGTGTTAAGGCGTTAACGTCAGGTAAGTCTCCTGTTGAGCTTAATATTATTATTGGTCAATTGGTTAATTTGTTTCGTGATGGCGACCCTGTTCGAATGTCAAAACGAAGCGGTGATATGATTGCGTTATCGGATGTGATTGATGAGATTGGAAGTGATGCTGTTCGATTTTTTTTAATCCAAAATAGTGCGGATACTCATATTGATTTTGATTTGGAACTTGCTAAAAAACAAAGTAGTGAAAATCCTGTTTTTTATATTCAATATGCACATGCTCGTATGCATTCTTTATTAACTAAATTAGATTATAATGAGGAAAATCAAGAGGACTATGAGTTTACAGATGCTGAAACACAGTTATTGCATACATGTTCGTTATTTTATGATGTTGTGTGGGATGCAACACGGTTGTATATGCCTTATAAGTTAGCTCAATATGCTTATCAATTAGCACGTTCTTTTCACTTGTTTTATGAAGCATGTCCAATGAAAACAGCTTCTGATGCTGATCGTCAACGTCGGTTAGCCTTGGTTTTTTCTACAAAGCGGGTCTTAGCAGATGTTTTGGAATTATTAGGGGTTACAGCACCTGATCGCATGTGATGGGTTCGTTTAAACATAGGCTTCAAGAAACCATTGTTACGCAGTCGTTGTTTAATAAAGACGATGTATTGCTGGTATCGTTTTCAGGTGGTTCGGATAGTGTTGCTTTGGTACATGCTTTAGTAGCGCTTGGTTATAAACGATTAAAATTAATTTATTTTGATCATGGGTTACGTTCTAAGATAGAGATAGAGACAGAGAAAATATTTGTTGCTGAGTTTGCTAAACAATGTCAGGTATCTTATCGTATTATGGCCTTGCCTATTTCGTTTATTTCAGATCAGTATGGGGTTAGCTTAGAATCGGCTGGTCATGAAGCCCGTTATTATTGTTTAGAACGTTTTGCAGGTATTTATGGAGCTAAAACGGTGTTGATGGCGCATCATCAGGATGATTTGTTAGAAACATTGTTGTTACAGTTAGATCGTGGATCGGTGTTTCATATGGGGATGCCTTTAAAGCAACGTGTAGGATCTATTTGTTTTGTTAGGCCTTTATTAGGGCAATTAAAACAGGATATTATCCTGTATTGTGATGATGAGACTGTATCGTATTGTGTAGATTCTTCTAATAGCAATGTGTCGTTTCGTCGTAATCAGTTAAGGCATGATGTGCTTCCCGTTTTATCTACGTTTAGTTCTTCGTTTGATCGTCATTTAAATAGTTTGTTTCAGCGTGTTCAAAAAAGTTATGAAACCAGTGAATTTAAGAGATTATTAGCTTCCTGTAAGGTTGTTGAACATCCTTATTACTTTGAATGTATTTTTTCAGATTCTGTTAAAAAATCTGATTTTTATTTAACTACTATTATATATCAGGTATTGAAACACTGTTTTGAATCTGGTTTGAGACAACGATTGAAAGATCGTTTAGCGTCTCATTTTGATTGTAATATGACACAATTAGACTGTCTTAAAGAGGCTGTTATGGGGCAAAAATCAGGTGAGCTTATTCACCTAAAAAAAGGGGTTTCGGTGTATTGTTATCATCAACATCTTTATATTGCTAAACTAAATTCTAACTTAGCTCAGCAGCAGTCTTTAGTTTTAGATCATGTGATAGAGTGGGGTGGGTATCGTGTTCGATTTGAACAGTGTGAACACCTTCCTGATTCTTGTTTATCATCTAAAACTCAATGTTATGTATCGTTGCCGGAACCTGTTTTAACGGTTGGTATACTTAATAAAGAGGATACTTATATGCCCTTTAATCACCATTCATTTGTAACGGTACATAAAGCCTTGGTTAAGAAAGGGATACAAGCGTTTTTTCGAGAGTTTTGTGTTGGATTTATGTATAATAATGAGCTTGTTTGGGTACCAGAATTAGGTGTTGATAATCGGTTTAGAGTATCTTCTGAAGCCAGTACTTGTTATAAACTTAGTTTGGATTATCTTAAGGGTGATTAATGATGATTTTTCTATCCTAATATTTTGTTAGTATGTGATACTATGGTATCTTTATATCATAATGTTTTCAAAAATTTTATTAATTTTGGTATTACTGATTAATAGTCTTATTGCAGAGGCTATTTTTCAGCCACAAAAGCCAGGTTTATTTATTGTAGATGATTTTGAAGATGCTGATTTATCTCAATTTCCTCGTTGGTGGGGGTTTGATAATATTGATTTAACAGTAGAACCTAATAATTTAAAAGAATTTTCTCATTTAGGAAAACGTTCGATACAGTTAACGGGATTACAAAAAAATTGGTATGTAGGAGGATGTGGAACCTATTTTGGAATTGACGTGGCAAACTATAATTCTATTAAAATGTTAGTTAGAGGATATGGATTAAAAAGTGCTGTTTTAATTGTAGAATTGTTTGATGATGATAATAATAATTTTGAGATAGAATCACATCCAGATTCAGCAGATGAAACATTAGCAGATGATAAATTTATTCATACACTTAAAGTAGATTGGACGGGTTGGAAGGTTGTGATTATTCCATTTAATAATTTTGTTGATGCTAATTTAGGAATTGGGGATGATTTGTGGAATCCTTATCAAACGGATTCTTCAGGAGGTCTTTTACAAATGCAGTTAGTTTTACTGGCTGGTGATAAAGAGATTAAACCGCGTGTTCGAATTGATGAAATAAAAATTTATAATCAGGGTCCTATGCCTGTAAAAAAGGTTATGGATGATTCTGATGTTGGGGATGAAGATGACGATTTTTTTTGAGTTTGGATAACCAGTTTATATTTCGTATAATTTCTTAACCATAATATCTCTAGATTTATTTGAGTTTTTCAGTATTATTAGGGTAGTTTTACGTAATTGAAGGAGAATTAGGATGGCTAGTTTTGGGTGTGAGGATATTATTTGGGATTTAACGGATTTGTTTGAGTCAGAACAGGATCCTCGTATTCAAGCTGTGATGGATACGGTCTTAAACGAGGCGGCTAATTTTGAAAAGACTTATAAATCAAGGTTACGATCGCTGTCTGTTGAAGATCTTAATCAAGCGTTTAAGCAATCAGAAGCGTTATTAACACCGCTTTATAAGTTAAGTCAATATGCAGGGTTACGTAATGCGATTGATACGCATGATGAAGCTATCAAAACATTAGTAGCTCATATTGATGATGTTGAATCAACTGTAGCGAATCATTTGGTATTTTTTGATTTAGAGTTAAGTAGCTTTGATAAAGGTTATTTGGATTCGTTGTTACAGGAGTCTGTTATAAAAAATTATGCTTATACGCTTTTGCGCTCTCATAAAACAGCACAATATAATTTAAATGAGTCTGAAGAAAAAATTATTAATTTAAAAGATGTAACAGGGTCTCAGGGGTATAAAAAATTATATTCTGAATTAACGGCTTCATTTTCTTTTAGGATGGAATTAGACGGTAAAGACCAGGTGTTAACAGGTCCTGAAATACGTAATTTGCGTTTGCATAAAGATCAATCTGTTAGACAAAAGGCTATGGCTTTATTTTTTGATGAGTATAAAAAAAATGAGATTACCATTACTCATATTTTTAATTATATTCTTAAGGATTTTAATACAGAGCGTAGGTTAAGAGGGTATCAATTGCCTATTCATGTTCGTAATATATCTAATGATTTATCTGATCATACGATTGATATATTACATGATGTTACTACACAATCTAACAAACTTGTTCAACGGTATTATCGCTTAAAAAAAGAGTTATTACATTTAAATACGATGACGTTAGCTGATATTTATGCACCGTTTCCTAATGTTGATGAGCATTTTTCGTATTCAGAGGCACAAAATTTGGTGTTAGATGGATTTTATGAGTTTGATTCAGAGTTTGGTGATATTGCTAAAGCAATGTTTGATCAAAATCGTATTCATGCTCCTGTGCTAAAGCATAAACGGGGTGGTGCTTTTTGTTCGGGATCAACCCCTGATTGTTACCCGTATGTTATGCTAAATTATTTAGGTAAGCCTCGTGATGTCTCTACTATGGCTCATGAGTTAGGGCATGCGATTCATGATGTTTTAGCATCAAAGCAAACCTTAACTAATTATCATCCTATTTTACCATTAGCTGAAACGGCGTCTGTTTTTTCGGAAATGTTGGTTACGGATGTTTTAAAAAAACGATTAACGGATAAACAAAGTAAAATCGTAATGTTAAGTGAAAAACTAGAAGATATTTTTGCAACATCACATCGTCAGAATATGTTTTCTGAATTTGAAAAAACCTCTCATTTAACGGTATCAGATAAATTATTGTCATCTCAGCAATTATGTTCGATTTATAAAGATCATTTAGAATTAATGTTTGGTGATAGTGTTAATATTACGAGTGAGTATCATTGGGAATGGGCGACGATTCCTCACTTTTTAGATTATCCATTTTATGTGTATGCCTATAATTTTGGTAATTTATTGGTGTTTGCTTTGTATCAACTGTATTTAGAACAAGGGGATGCTTTTGTGCCTGATCTAAAGAAACTTTTAGCAGCAGGTAGTTTTGCATCACCATTAGATATTACACAGTCGATTGGCATTGATATTGAATCAGAAGCATTTTGGCAAAAAAGTATTGTTTATATTGAGGATATGCTTAATGAATTGGAAACAGTGCTGCGTTCTTAGTTGGATTTTGTTAACAGGGCATGCTGTTTGTGCGGATACTGCCTTTGTCATTCGGTCGGTTGATACAGATAAGCGTGTTGTTGCCTTAACATTTGATGATGGACCAACACGCTATACGGATGACATTTTAGATATTTTAACGCTATATAATGCTAAAGCCACTTTTTTTTTGATTGGCTCTCAATTAAAACGGTATCCTAATTATGTACAACGTATTAAGGTTGATGGTCATTCAATTGGAAATCATAGTTATGATCATCGTCATGTTATGGTTCAGTCTGAAGCTGATTTATTAAAAAATATAGCAAGGTCACAGTTGCTTTTTTATGATGTTTTAAGCATGCTTCCTATATATTATCGACCTCCCTATGGTGAGATTACACCTGCTCAGGAAGCTATTTTAAAAAAGCATTTTTCTTATTTAATTCGCTGGGGTATTGATCCTAAGGATTGGGATCGAAAGCGCTCAAAAGATGATATTGTTACTCATATTGTGACGTCTTTAAAACCAGGTGTTATTATTGTTTTACATGAACGAAAACAAACGGTTAAATTTTTACCAGAATTAATACTTGCTATACAACAAAAAGGGTATCAATTAGTTTCTTTAGACTATCTTACTAATAATTCCTAATATCTCTTTAACTGTTCTTTTTCTTGCGTCATCTATTGCTGTTTTAGGAGCGTCTTTTTGTGGATTAGCTCCCATATGGTTTATGCTTTGATTGTTTGGGACTCCAAGAACAGTTTCTTCTTGATTAATTTTTTTAAGATACGCTTGAATATTAGATGTGTTTTTGAGACCTAAAACGTCTTCTTTTTTATTATCGGGTAGTCTAGCTGCTAATATGCTTCTTACTTTCCCAAGGGGGCTGCTTAAATCAAATAGTGATGGATTTTGTCTGTTAATTTCACCTTGTTTTTAAGTGTGTTTTGAGGAACACTAACTTTAGATAGAGATTGACTATTTTTGGAGGTTTTCTGTGCCAGTTTTGAGATACTTCTAATCATAAGTGAAACGCCTTATTAATATTTTATTTAAAATTTTCAAATGACATCGCGCAATCGATAGAACTATTTTTTAGCTCTTGAATAATCGTTTGTAAGTCATCAATTTTTTTGCCAGTTACTCTTAGGGAGTCTCCCGTAATTTGGGCTTGGGTTTTCGTATTAAGTGATTTAATGAATTTTACAATTTCTTTTGATTTTTCCTGAGGAATGCCTTGTTGTACGGTTGCTTTTTGGCGGATACGACTGCCCGTTGCTTTTTCGGGATCATGAAAATTAAATGCTTTGATAGAGATTTTTCGTTTTATTAGATGGTTGTTGAAAATATCTTTTGCTGCGGTTAATTTATAATCATTTTCAGATTCAAGGGTTAAGATATTGTCGGTGTTATTAAATTCTAGGGTTGTTTTTGAATCTTTTAAATCATAACGATTGCTTATTTCTCTTAAAGCTTGGTTAATTGCATCATCAAGTTGTTGAAGATTAATTTTTGATATAATATCAAATGAATGTTTGTCGGCCATGATTTTTGTCCTTTTAATTTACTTTCTGGTATTGTTTTGTTAGGGTATACATAATACTAATTATATAGAAAGGTAACTAATATGCAAATTAATGCAACGCAAATTAGAGAGGGGATGGTGTTAATTGTTGATGGGGAGTTGTATCGAGTGACATGGAAAATGCACCGTACGCCAGGTAAAGGAAACGCGTGTATGCAAACAAAATTAAAGCATATTCAGAATGGCCGTAATTTAGAAAAACGTTATTTATCTAATGAGCGGGTAGAAAAGGCATCGTTAGATTCACGATCTATGCAATATTTATATAAAGATTCAGCTGGCTTTGTGTTTATGGATAATGAATCTTATGAACAGGTTACGATTCTTGATGATATTATTGGGGATGCAGAAACATTTTTAATGGAAGATATTGATTATTCTATCACGTTTTATGAGAGTCAGGTTGTTGGTATTGACTTGCCAAAGACCATGGATTTGGAAGTAACGCATGCTCCTCCTGAAATACGAAAAGCGACGGCAGCTTCTAGCTTACGTCCCGTTGAATTGATCAATGGATTAACTGTTAATGCTCCTGCGTTTATTAAACAGGGTGATATTATTAAAATTAATACAGAAACATTAGAGTATATGGAGCGTGTAAAGCTATGAATGAGGGTCACAATCAACAAGATGCTAAGTCATCTAAAGACAACAATAAAATTAATGTTACTATTCCTGCAGATGTTTTAAATGGGCAGTATGCCAATTTAATGATCAATAATTTTTCGAAAGAAGAATTTATTTTAGATTTTGCTTTAGTACAACCTCACGCTGCAGCTGCTACCGTTAATTCTCGTGTTATTTTGTCGCCTCGTAATGCTAAAAAATTAGTAGAATTGTTATCAAAGCATGTGGCTGAATATGAAAAACAGTGTGGTACTATTACGGATGATCCTGGCTCAGGTCCTGTCTCATTTAGTTTTAATTAATGGCTTTTGAATCATTATTTTTTGATGAAGCTTTAAAAGAAGCTCGTTTAGCTTATGCTGATGATGAGGTTCCTGTTGGGGCTGTGGTTGTTTGTGAGGAACAGATTATAGCGCGTGCACATAATCAAAAAGAACGTGATAAGGATTGTTTATCTCACGCTGAATTGTTAGCCATTACAGAAGCTCAACGTGTTTGTGGTGATTGGCGTTTGACTCAGTGTGATTTATATGTGACTCTTGAACCTTGTGTAATGTGTATGGGGGCGATTTTTCATGCTCGTTTTCGATCGGTTTATTATGGAGCTAGGGATCTTAAATGGGGAGGTGAATCATTGTTTAAGATGGTGTCAGAACCTCGACTTAATCATCGATTGGATTGTCATTACATAGACTCTGATGAGGCGGCTGCTTTATTAATTTCGTTTTTTAAACAGAAGCGATTACGGTCTAAGCATGAATAAATATGCTTATCCTAGCATAAGGGGGTGGATGATGGTTTTATGTCAGTTTTGTTTTTTATTTTTGATTAGTTATTGTTTCTATGTTTTTCCTATTCAGATGGGGCTAAAATGGGGGCTTGGTATGTCACTATCTTTTTTTGTGTTAAGTATGATGGTTATTGTAGTGGCTGTGTTGTTATTTTATTATTTTAAAACTAAAACAAAATTATTTATCTTAAAATTTGTCGCAAGTCTTGGTTTAGGGGTATGCTTTTTTGCTTCGTTAATGACATTTATGATTCTTTTATTAACGACATACATAGACGTTGATGATTTTAATAAGTTTATTTGTATGATTTTATTAACGAATGTTTGTGCTATTTATGCACGGTATCAAGGCTCTATTATTCGCTTAAAAACAATTACGATTGCTTCTTCAAAATTAACAGAATCAAAAACATTAGTTTTTATTAGTGATGTTCATATTGGAACTCGTTCTTCTGGCTATCTTGAGTCGTTAGTAAATCAAATTCAAGCACTGAACCCGGATTATGTTTTAATTGGGGGAGATTTAATTGATAGTAGTGCAACGACTATTGACGATTTACGTGTTTTGACAGACTTATCAATGCCTATTTATTTTGTAACAGGCAATCATGAATATTATCTTGAGTGTTCGGATCTTATGTTATCTCAACTGAAGGATGTGTCTATTTATTGGCTTAATGATAAGGCTATTACGTTACCTGGATTTCAATTAATTGGTGTTAATGATAATCAATCTACTGAATCTCAATGTCATGTTATTAGCCAATCTCTAGATTTAGAATCATTTTCAATTGTTATGGTTCATAAACCATCGTGTTTTGATGCGTTAGAGCAGAAACCAGATTTAATGGTGTCTGGACATACTCATAATGGTCAAATTTTCCCCTTTGGTTTATTGGTTAGGTTACGTTTTCCTAAAATTTATGGTTTGTATGAAGAGAACGCTTCTAAATTGTATGTAAGTTCTGGCGTAGGGACCTGGGGTAATAATATGCGCTTAGGGAGTGTTAATGAAATTGTGTGCTTTCAGTTAAATTCTTGTTCATAGGATTTACGTTTATGTCATTTTTTTGATGATGTGATACAATTCACGCATGAAAAGAGTTTGTTTTGTTACACAAGGGTGTCGTTTAAATCAATCTGAAACAGCTTCCCTTGAGAATGCCTTTCGGTATGAAGGCTATGATGTGGTTAAACAGTATCAGGATGCTGATATTGCGATTGTTAATACATGTACTGTAACCGAGAATGGTGATAAAGATACAAAACGATTGGTTAACCAATTGGTTAAGGCTAATTCGAGTATTAAAATTGCCTTAATTGGGTGTCAGTCTCAAGTGCATAAAGATGCGTTGTTAACGCTTAAGAATGTTGCTTGGGTGATTGGTAATGCAGAGAAAATGAATACGCATCATATTATTGCTCAAACGGATCATTTACAGGATCCTGTTATACGAACTAAAAAAATGAAACGAGATGCTTTTGTAATGGAACGGTCTAGTGTAGATGTTCACCATACACGCGCTAACATTAAAATTCAGGATGGGTGTGATTTTTATTGTTCATTTTGTGTGATTCCTTTTGCGAGAGGGCCAGCACGTAGTCGTGTTTATGAGGATATTATTCGAGAATGTATTGATTTAGGAGAGGCCGGTCATCAAGAAATTGTTATTACAGGTATTAATGTTGGAACATATGACTATGAAGGAAACACTATTTTAGATGTTATTAAAGGGATTTCTGCTATTGATACGATTCAGCGTATTCGTATTTCTTCTATTGAACCAACGACTATTCCCAGAGAATTGATTTTAATGATGAATTCAAATTCTAAATTGTGTCGTTATTTACATATTCCATTACAAAGTGGTAGTGAGGCTATGTTACAAGCGATGGCTCGCAAGTATAGTGTTGCTGAGTTTCGCTCGTTTATTGAGTGGGCGTATGAAACAGTACCGGATATATGTATTGGGACAGATGTGATTGTTGGTTTTCCAGGTGAAACGAAAGCTCATTTTGATGAAACGGTTGCTAATTTAATGACGATGCCAGTTCATTATATGCATGTATTTAGTTATTCTGAGCGAAAATTTGCGCGGAGTTCACGTCGTGATGGTAGGGTGGCCTCTAAGGAGATTGCTCGGCGTAGTCGTGTTTTACGTGAGTTAAGTCAGCAAAAAAAGAAAGCATTTTATGATCGTTTTAAAGGTAAACAAGTATCCGTTTTATTTGAATCAAAGAAAAACGTGATGTGGTCTGGTTTAACGGATAACTATATACGTGTTTTATATTCATCAGACCATGATTTAAGGAATCAATTTTTAACATTAACGTATACTTTATAGTAAGGGTTTAATGGGTTTTTTAGTGAGTTATTCTTACTCTTTAAAAATTAAGTAATTTTGACTATAATTAGCCCCTGTCTTGAGCAGTGTGGAGGATATTATGGAAAAAGCAACATTAAATGTTAAACATAGGGACCAATTAAAGAAGAATAAAGTTAAGGGTTTACGTCAAGAAGGCTTTGTTCCTGCCGTTATTTATGGTGGGGATACTAATAATATTAGTATTTATGTTCATGGTGTTGAGTTTGATAAGTCTTTGCGAACTGAGTTTGGAAAAAATACAGTTTTAAAATTAGCGTTTGAGATAGAGGGTAAAGCTACTCATGAAACTGTTATTACCTATGATGTTCAACGAGATGTGATTACACGACATATTACTCATATTGATTTTTATCGAGTATCTAAAGATAAAAAAATTCATGTTAACGTTCCTTTGAAGTTTGAAGGGGTTGCTCCTGGCTCAAAACGAGGGGGTGTTTTGGTTAAGAAATTAGATTCTGTTGTTGTTTCGGCTGTTCCGGATCAATTGCCTCCCTTTATTACAATTGATTTATCAAATTTGAACATTAATGAATTTATTACGGTAGAATCTTTAGATCAATCAGCTTATGATATTTTAACAAACTCTGAAACATCTATTGTTCGAGTTGCTTCACCACGCTTGTTATTAGAAGAGGAAGAAGCCGTTTCTGAAGAAGGTGAAGAAGGTGACGAATCAGCTGAAGAAGGATCCTCTGATGCGAAGACTGAGGATGGTCAATCTCAAGATGCTGATTCTCAAAAATCTGATGCGAGTGGTTCTGGGGATAGCTAGGTAGATTGTATCGTTTTTTTAATATCAGAGTAGCTTAGTTTGAGGGCGTTCTTAAATGAATGTTCTATTATGTCTTCTGGAATGCATAATGACGAAAAATGTTTTTTTATAGCATTTTTAATAAATGGTTTATAGTTTTGTTGTTTATTTTCTAATTCTACAAGTCCATATAATGTTAGTGTTTCATTTTTTTTAATTGCTAACATGTAAAATTCTTTAATATTATGAAGAGTTTTTACCATGGTTTCGATGGTTTCTAGTTGGATGTTTTCACCATTTATAATAATCATTCTACTAGATCGTCCAAAAACTTTTAGTTGATTATCTTGTGTTAGGCATCCGTAATCTTGGGTATTATAATAGTTATTTGGATTTAAGTTTGTGATAGTATTATTTGGATATTCAAATCCTAAACATCTTGATTTTCCTTTAACAAAAATATACTTATGTTTAATTTTTAATTTTATATGAGGTAAGGGTTTTCCTGACAGATTTAAGGTGTCTTTGGATAAAGGTGTTATGGCACAGGCCGATCCTGTTTCGGTTAAACCATAGGATTGATAAATGGGTAAATTTTGTTGGATAGCACTTAATAAGAGCTTCTTTTTAATTGGGGATCCTCCTATTAAAATACATTTAAGGGGGTGTTTTGGAGGGTTTTTTATTAAGAATTCAAATTGTTTTTCAACACAAGATATATGAGTATAGGGTGTTTTAGACGGATCTAGCTGTATGGTAGCGCCTGCTAGTAGGGTTCGCCATAATATAGCTAAACCAGATACATGATAAAATGGTAATTGGCAATTCCAAATATCATGGTGTGTGTAATGTAAGCTTTTATTTATTATATCGGCACTTGCTAGAAGGGTATCTATAGAATGGATCACACATTTCGCTTGGCCTGTGCTTCCTGTTGTAAAGAGTCGAATAGATGATTTTGATGTAATATTAATGTTTTTTTGTGAGTTTAAGGGATTTTTGATACAGGTTGTTAGTACGGTTTTTAGGTGATAGGCTTTAATTAATTCTTCTGTGTATGTTTTGTAGTGATGATTTAATAAGTAAATGGTTTTTCCTGCACGTAGTGCTGCTAAAATACAAATAATAGCCTCTAGAGGATTTTTGACTTTTATGCCAATACGAGTATCCTTTATATCGTGGTAATACGTATTAGCGATTGCTTGCACAGTTGTATTTAATTGCTCATAACTCATTACTGTTTTATTGTATTGGATTGCAACTTTTTTTGGATATTTTTTGCTTTGTTGATTAAGTAAATCCATGTGTCTTAATCCAGTTTATACTTTCTTCTAGGTTTAAGGGGGTAAATAACGATGTTTGATTGTTCGATGTGTGAGTAAATATATGATTGGTATTTAGCCCATGATGTTGATTTGGGGATAGATGTGATGCTAAATAAGCAATTCCTGATAAGCCTATAATAGATTCGTAAGCGGATGAAAAAATAATGTTTTTTTTATGTTTAAGTTTCATTAGATAAGAGGTTAGATTTCCTATAAGAGTTGGTTTTAATACAATGTGCTTGCAGTAAGCAGGGATATCTTCTGGGACTTTTGGACTATCTTGGGCAATGGAAATTGATGTCATGGTAGCTAAAGCAGCTTCTTCTTTGGCTGTTTTGCAGGGGGATTCGATGTAATCGATCGTTTCTTTTGGAATATGTTTAATAAAATAGAGTGCTTCTTCTAATGAAAGTTGATTATTTGCATCAAAGCGATATTTAATAGTTGGAAATTTTTCTATGATCTTTTTAATAATCTTAATTTCTTTTTCTATATCTAAGAGACCTATTTTACATTTAATGTAGGATGGTTTATTGAATGCTGGGATTGTATCAAGGTTAATAATGAATTTATGGCAATAACAAGGGGATGGCTTAGATTGATTCATGAGCAGGGCTGATTCGATGCTAAATTGTATCGAAGGGCTGCTACTAAATGTAGGGAATATGGGTAGCGTCTTATTACACTTTATTTTGTCTATATCGATATGGGTTAAGTGCTCGAGTTCTTTTTTTATTGTTTCGATGCTTTCATGACTTAGACCGGGTAATGGGGCACATTCGCCAATGCCTATAATTGATTCATTGTCGTTAATGATACAGTAAAACCCTTCTCGTGAGGTGAGGGTTTGATGGTTAATTTTAATAGGTTTTTTCAAGGTATGTTTAAAGTATTTTGTATGGACTGTATATGTTTTTTTCATTTTAATGACACTATGGTATCAAAAATAGTTTATATGTTTAATGGCCTTAGAAATGGTGTAATGATTAAGTGTATGAATAGTAAACAAAAAATTAGTTGTTGTAAACTGGGTGCTATTACGTCTATTTTAGCAGGGTTTTTTTATCTTATTATTGCTGTTTTAATGTTTAAAGTTCCATCTTCTATTATTACTTATGAAGCATCTGAATCATATTTTAGAGACTTTTCAAATTATTCTCTTATATTTATTAATATTAAGGTTATGGTTATTTTTGCAAGTATTGCGATGATTGGTGTTGTTTGTTCATTTTTGGCATTATGTAGACCAGAAAATGTTGCTATTGTGTTATGGGCTTCTATTTTAGCCTTTCTAGGCTATTCGTTTTGTATTTATCAAGCTATTATGGATATATCGGTTATTCCTGAGCTAACAAAAACGTTTCTTATTGAACCGGGTGTTATTCAGGATGTTATTGTTGCTTTTGGGGTATCAAATCCAAAGATGTTTATTTTAACCTCTGGGTTTTCAGGGATATGGTTTTTAGTGGTAAGTTATTTAGCTATTTCTAATAAGAGTATTCCAAAATTTTTAATATTATTAGGATTTATTTGGGGCTTTGGTAATGTATTAACGGCTGTTGGGTATGCTTTTTCGATTATATCTATTTTGTATATTGTATCGATGGTTACGATTGTTGTGGCGCCTATTTGGGGCTTATCAGAAGGATTTTATTTATTATCATTAATTAAAAATCTTACGGAACAATCACAAAAAGAAGACTCTGTAGAAGTATCTTAGTATTCATTTGAGTTGTTTTGGGTTAATTTTATTGATATCGGGCTGCTTTTTGTCCTATATCAGATCGATATATCATATTTTCGAATGAAATTTCCTTTGTTGTTTTGTAAGCTTGCGTGATGGCTAAGTCTAATGTTGCTGCTTTTGCTACAATACCTAATACTCTTCCACCTGATGTTATAATGTTTCCGTTGTCTTGTTTAGTGCCAGCATGAATGATTGATATTGTTTCTTGCGTTTGTTTTAAGCCTGAAATTGCTTTTCCTTTTTCATAAGCATTTGGGTATCCGCCTGATGCTAATACAACACAAACCGCACTGTCTTTAGACCATTCTAGGTTGATTTTGGATAGTTTTTCATCAGCTATTGCTTCAAAAATGCTTAATAAATCAGTTTTTAGTAGCGGTAGTACAACTTGCGTTTCGGGATCACCAAAACGGACATTAAATTCAACAATGGATACATCCCCTTGCTTTGAAATCATTAAACCAGCATAAATTATCCCTTTATATAGGATGTTTTCTTTTTTAAAGGCTTCTAATAAGGGGGTGAAAATAGTGTCATTTACTTTTTGGTATAGTTCAGGGCTTATGAGTGGTGTCGGGCAGTAGGCGCCCATTCCGCCTGTATTGGGTCCGGTATCGCCATCTCCAATGGCTTTATGATCTTGAGCAGCTAACATTGGTTTTATGACATGGGAATCCGTAAAGGCAAAAATAGAGGCTTCATCACCTTCTAAAAAGTCTTCAACAATTACTTCTAGGCCGGCGTCTTTAAACTTTTTACTTACTAAGCATTCTTTTAGTGCAATGAGAGCTTCATCTTTGGTTTTTGCAATGGTTACACCTTTTCCTGCAGCGAGTCCATTTGCTTTGATTACAATAGGAAATTTATTATAGTTAGATATAACGTTTTTTGCTTCTTCATAGTCTGAAAATACCTGGTAGTTAGCGGTTGGAATATTATAGGTTTTCATTAATTGCTTGGCCCATTTTTTTGAACCTTCTAATTGAGCACCTAATTTGCTAGGCCCAATTATACTTAGATTTTCTGTTTCAAATGTATCAACGATTCCCATAACAAGAGGGTCTTCTGGGCCAACGATGGTTAGCTTAATGGCGTTTGTTTTGGCAAACGATAGTAATGCTGGAATATCAGTTGCTTGGATTGAAAGATTTGTTCCTAATGGTTTAGTTCCTGCGTTTCCTGGTGCAAAGTATAAGGTTGGGTTGCTTTGGGATTTCTTTAAGGCTATTCCAATGGCGTGTTCTCGTCCACCCGAACCAATAATAAGAATATGTGTCATATGAGGAAATTATCATTTACGTTTGTTTGAGTCAATAATTATATTTTGGTTATGAATAAGGTGTTGATTATCGTCTAAAACGCTTTATAATTTAGTTATGGAATGGTCAGCGTTTTTATCACTTATTCGAGATAGTAATAGTATTGATACGAAATATTTTAGTTCTGATATCTCAGAAGATATGTTAGGGCCTATTTTAGTAGCTATGGCCAATACGCGAGGGGGGAATATTATTATTGGCTTTGATAAACGCAATTATCACCTTCTTGGTTCAGCAGTAGATGCTGTTTTCGTTACGTCATTAATTGATAATTTTTGTTATCCAAAGCCAGACTTTTCGCTTGATATTTGTGAAAAGAATGATAAGAAAATTATTGTTATTTCGGTTAAAGCATCGCCCTTAAAACCGTATTATTTTAATAATAAATGTTATGTTTTAAATTCTGAACGATCGTCTCTTTCTGTTTTAGAAAAAGATGTTTTACAAGATGATCGTACTAAATTAGATCGTTCTGTTACACCGTCTTTTGGTGATGAAATGGCTTTTTCTGATGCTGATATAACACAAAGTGAGGGAGCTGATCAGGTTGATATGAATGTATCCTTATTGGATGATGGGGGTCATTCTAAGGAACAACTACAAGATATTAGTGATATCACTTCAGAACTCTTAGCCTTACATGATAATACGATGGATACTAATATGGATAGACGTGATGATGATGTGCAGGAGAGTCAATCCTTAGAACCTAAACTATCGACAGGTGATGATAATCATGATGAACCTGCTAAGCAGTTATCGATGACGGATCTTGAAGACAAAGCCTTAACAAAACGTCAGGAACGTGTTTTGGATTATTTATCTCAGAATAAATTTATAAAAAACAAAATGTATCGTAGTTTATTTTCTGTCTCTCATAAAACCGCTCATTTGGAGTTAGTTGATTTGGTTCAACGTCAGTTAATTGTTAGCCAAGGGTCAGGACGCAGCACCTGTTATGTTATTGATGAGACGTGTAAATCATTAGCAGATTTAGTTAGGCATTAAACTTATATCCCAGTCTTTAGTAACAGGGTCTAATTGTTTCTTTTTTAACATGGTTATGATTGATTTAAGGGGTCGGTTATCATTGGTTTGAAACTGTTCTTCATAATGGCCTTTTGTGTATCCTGCAGGGGATGTATTGGATTCAGCAGACATGCTTGTAATGCCTAATGGGGCTAAATTATCTCTTAATGTTTGAGATTCTCTAGTTGATAAGGTTATGCCTAAATCGGGGTAGGCAAGACGAAAGGCTGTGATGAGTTGGGTTAAGTGTTTATCGTTAATGGGATAGGGTTCATGGAAGCTTCCAATCATGTCTTGAATGCGTGGAAATGAGATTGCAAACTTAATTTTCCAATATTTTTTCATAAGATAATCTAAGTGATTTGCAAGTGAAAAGGCTTCGTATCGCCAATCGTATAGTCCTAATAATGCTCCGATATTAATTTGATAAAACCCTGCTTTTGCTCCTTTTTCGATGGCATCCAGTCTGTTATTAAAATTACGTTTTAGTCCAAATGTATGGTATTTTAAGTATGATTTTTTATGGTAGGTTTCTTGATATAGGGTTAATTTATCAGCCCCTGCTTTGATTAAGGTTTGATACTCTTTTTGTTCTAGGGGTTGGACTTCAATTCCTACTGATGAAAAGAGTGGGGTGATGATTTGCAGTGCTTCTTTGAGATAGGGAGTTGATACATGTTTCGGAGATTCTCCTGTTAGTAATAAAATATGTTTAAATCCTTTTTGTGATAATAGTGTTGCTTCTTGTTTTATTTCATCTGTATTTAATGTTTTCCGCTTGTATTTATATTCTAGGCTAAACCCACAATAGGTGCATGTATTAAAGCATTCGTTGGATAAGTACATAGGAATAAACAGTTGCATGGTATTGCCAAAGCGTTGTCTGGTTATGGAAACACTTTTTTGAGCCAGTGTTTCTAGATAGTTTTCTGCATGAGGTGATAATAAGGTACTTAGATCCTGTGATGAAAATGTTGTTTTTGTTAAACACGATTTAACCTCTGTTTCGGATTTTAATAACGATTGGCTAACTGTTTTTTCAATTAGGTTATGATTAAATTGTTTGGAAAACACTAGTGTAAAAAACCTGTTAAAGGAGAGGATGCTTCTGCGGATACTTTCTCAGGAGCGAGACCTGCTAGAAAGGCTTTTCTTCCTGCTATGGTGGCTAGTTTGAAGGCGCTTGCCATCTCTTCTGGATTTTCTGCTGTTGCAATAGCGGTATTTACTAACACTGCATCAGCACCTAATTCCATTGCTTTGCTTGCATGTGATGGCGATCCTAACCCGGCATCAATGATAACAGGAATGCTTGCTTGGTCGATGATGATTTTGATAAATGTTTCTGTTTGAATGCCTTGATTACTACCAATGGGAGAGCCTAAAGGCATTACGGCGGCGCAGCCTATATCTTCTAATCTTTTTGCTAAGATAGGATCGGCATGAATATAAGGAAGTACATGAAAGCCTAAGGTTACGAGTTGCTTTGCGGCTTTTAAGGTTTCAATAGGATCAGGCATTAAATGATTTTGTTCAGGTGTGACTTCTAGTTTTACATAATCATTTCCTGATAAGGATCGGGCAATTTCAGCACATCGGACAGCTTCTGTGGCTGTTCGTGCTCCGGATGTGTTAGGAAGAAAGATATATTTGCTTGGGGTGATGATTTGAGTGAAAGGATCTTTTTTTTGGTTAAAATCAATTCTTCTTACCGCTACGGTGATGATTTTAGATTCAGATGCAATAATGGCTTTTTCCATGGTTTCTGGAGATGAAAATTTACCTGTACCTAATAGTAAACGACTTGAAAAGTGTTGATTTCCAATAATTAAATCATCCATAGTAGAGTTATAATAAACAAAAGGGTTGTCTTCGACAATGTTGTGTTTAGATTAGTTGTTTTTTTTAAAAAAAATTTCTTTTTTTTTCTTTTTTTTGTTGTATATTTCCCTTTTTTAATATAGGAGATAATATTGATTTATGAGGACTAGTCAAACTTTTGCTGTTTTACCTTCTATTCCGGAAGATTTTTTCGACTTATCGTCGTTCTTTATCGTTTCAGGATATTCTTTTGCATGGACATGGCTTCGTCTGTTCTCATACGTATATTCTTAAGGTGATTAATCGTTCAAGTTTTTCAAGGTTTTTGTTTCATAATTGTGTCCGGAACTTGACTGTTTTCACAAAAGAACTCAATGAATTAATGGGGAGGCATTCGGGAAGTCTCCAGTCTATAAAACTGGGACCACTTGTTACTACACTTTTTAAGAACTTAGATGGACAGCTTCTTGATTTTTATTTACTTGCTTTTAAAAGGCTCCTCAAGATGCTCAAGCAGAGGTTGCTAAGGTGATTATAAAAGCAATACCCGGTGATGTTAAGTTAGCGGTTGCTAAATCCATTATACAAGCAACACCCCATGATGCTAAAGCAGCGGTTTCTGAAGCTGTTAAAGAAGCTGTTCCTATGGATGATAAAGAAGAGATTATATAAGTGATTGATGATTTTTCTAGCGTTACTAGTGTGGATAATAGTGTTCAAGAGTATATTTTATCTGCTTATCAGGATACAAAGATGTTTGAGTATTTAAGAATAGTATGTATGTTGAGATCTTTATGTTACAAGATGGATGAGGTTAATTCTCAGAGTAAGTCTTTAGATCGATCCACTTTGCTCAAACAATTGACTATACGCACAAATGCTTTAGAGGCGATATTTTTTGGTGTCTTTTTACAAATGATTGGTGTCGATCCTAAAACGAATATAGAAGACTTAATCAACGTTGCTGATGTAGACTATCGGGTTAGTAAGGATGTTCTCCAAAAAAATCTTCAACGGTGTACAACATCTTGTATATTTTGCAGTGTTTAAATGACAACAAAGAACAGTCTCAATGTAACCGTAATAAAATCAGAGGCTTTCTTGCAAGACAACATGAACAATGTCGTCGTATAGAAGGTGATTATTCGAGTCCTTTCTGTAATTTGTCAGCATGGGTGATGAACGTGTGTTGTATTCATGTGAAAGATTAGTTTTTTGAATAGTAGGGTGGGGTTATTTAATGGTTTTCAAAGTACGATCTTATTTTGTTAGGATCTTTGGTTTTGTGTAAGGCTAGCATTAATAAAATGCGTGCTTTTTGAGGTGATAGATTGTTTGAGGATACAAATTCTAGATATTTATCATTTATTTCACTTCCTATTGTGCTATATAAAGGGGCGCCTATGTTTCGGGTACTTCTTACGATTTGAATATTATTTTTTTGTAGTTTTTTTAAGATAGCTATGTTTTTTTTAGAAATATTTCCAGACCCGACGCCTGCAATGATGAGGCCGTTTACTTTATTTTTTAAATTTGCACTTAATCCTCCGGAATAGGCATAGGCAATGTCTACTGTTGGAAGATCCTCAATGGTTTTGATATCAAATTCAGAATATAGAGTATGTTTTTTAATGCTTGCTGTATGAAAATCAATAATTTCGTTATGGACATAACCAAGAATTCCAATTTCAGAGCTTTCGAGTGCATCTAAACTATGGTTATAGTTTTTTTGTATTTGTCTGGCGCTAATAATTTTTCCGTTTGCTACTACTAGGACCCCTTTATTTGATGCATTTGGATGGGTTGCGACTCGTATAGAATCAATTAAATTTTGAGTGCTATCAGATGAAGGATGTAATGCGGCTCGTATAGCACCTGTAATAATAATGGGTTTTTTTGTTTTTATGGTTAAATTTAAGAAATATGCCGTTTCTTCTAAGGTGTCTGTTCCATGTGTAATAATAACGGCATCATTGGTTATATTATTGACTGCTTTATCTACTTCTTTTGCTAGTTTAATCCAATGTTCTGTTGTAATTTCTTGACTTGGTATATTAAATAATTCTTTAAATTTAATGTCTGCTAATTCTAATATTTCAATATTTCCTGCAACTAATGTTTCGGCACTACGTGATGATAATTTAAATTTTCCTGATAAGGCATCTTTTTGTGTTCCTGTTATAGCACCACCCATTGTGATTAATTGGATGGTTTTAAGTTCTGCAACAAGAGGCTTACAAAATAATAAACTTGCGATTATGTATAGTGCTATTACATGCTTTAGTTTCATTCTTTATTTGATTTCCCAATCGTAGTACTTTTTAAACGTATTGATATATTTTTTGTAGCTGCTAAATATAAATTATTATATGATACTAGGTTTATATGGATTCTATTACGCAACTTGTATTAGGTTGTGCTGTGGCTTATGTTGTAGCAGGTAAACAATTAGGGAAACGTTCACTGTTGATAGGAGCAATTGCTGGTACCTTTCCTGATTTGGATAGTATTCCGTTATCGTTATTTAATGATGACTTTTTGATGCTTAAATATCATCGTGGTGTAACTCATTCATTACTTTTTTGTTTGTTTTTTCCATTTTTACTTGCCTATTTAACACGATTGTTTACACAAAGGGTTTCATTTAAAGTATGGTATTGGGTATATTTTTGGGTTTTTTTAACACATACAGTATTAGATTGTTTTACGAGTTGGGGAACTCAGTTATTTTGGCCTTTAGCACCTCGGGTAGCCTTTAATTCTATTTTTATTATTGATCCTTTATATACCATTTGGATAATACTTGCTGTAGGCGTGTGTTTATTTAAATCAGTGTCAAAACGATATCTTACTATTATGAAAATGAGTTTATTGGTTAGTTCTGTTTATTTATTACTTACTTTGGGGGTTAAATGGAAAATATATTATGATTTTAAAGCTTATTTTGCCTATCATAATATCGATTATTCTAAGATGATGACACGACCCACGCCGTTTAATATTGTTTTATGGTCGGCTACTGTTAAAACTGAGACGGGTTTTTATGTTGCTTTACGTTCTTTATTTGATACATCTCAGCAAGAACAACCGTTGTTTATTGAAAATCCAAGGGTTGATGAATCGTTGTTTATGGATAAGCGGAGTCATTTTGTTCGTTTTGTAACCAATGGGTTTTATAAGGCTTCTTATTCCAATACAGGGCTTAATATTCATGATTTACGTTTTGGTAGCATGGCAAACCTTCTTGATTCAGCACCACAATTTTTATTTACGTATCGATTAAGTCGGCCGATAGATCATCATCATACAAAGGTTGTGATCCAAAATCCGGTGGTATCGGATACAAAATTGCTATTTAAGCGTCTTTGGATACGCTTAAAAGGTGTTTAGAATGGTATTTGTATTTTATGCTTAAGGCTATGATGGATAGACCTTCTTTAGAGACTCAACAGCATGATCGTAAAGCGGTTATCTTTGGTAGTTCAGGGTTAGTGGGACGTTATTTACTGGATTTATTATTACAGGATTCGTTTTATTCTAAGGTGTATGTTGTTGTGAGGACGTTAACTGGTTTAAATCATCCTAGTTGTGAAGAACATATTATTGATTTTGATTGTTTGGATGAGTATCGATTTTTATTTGATGTGGATGATGTGTATTGTTGTTTAGGAACAACGATTAAACAAGCAAAAACGGTAGAGCAGTTTCGTCGTGTGGATTATGAGTATCCTGCAACTATTGCACGGTTAGCTCAGGAAGCTGGGGTTAAGCAGCTGGCTATTGTTTCATCTGTGGGTTCGGATGCTTGCTCACGAAATTATTATCTGGCAACAAAAGGAAAACTAGAACAGTATTTGAGATCTTTAATGGGTTTAACTGTACTTGTTTTTAAGCCAGGCCTTTTGTTAGGTAAACGAAAACAGTTTCGGTTAGCTGAATATATAGGTAAGCTTGTTTTTCCATTGTTATCGATTTTCTTAATTGGGTCATTATCTCGTATGAAAGCTATAGCTGCTCAAGATGTTGCTAAGGCAATGTTTCATAGTATTCAGTATCCTAGTGATACCTTAGATTTTTATTATGATGATATGAAATTGGCAGGAAATAAATAGTAATAATGGTAAGTTGTTTTTATTTTTTAGTTTAAAAATGATTGGATGGATAATGTTTTGGTTAGTTTGATAATGATTGCGCCTGCCTGATCGGTACGCCAGATTTTTCCATAGTGTTTTAGTCTTGATATGACAGATGGATGTGGGTGATTATAACGATTGTTTTTTCCGGCTGATATAATGGAATGGGCTGGGTTTATAGCCTTTAAAAAAATTTTACTTGATGATGTTTTGCTTCCGTGATGGCCTACTTTTAAAAGTGTGCTTTTTAGATTATGAGAATTATTTTTTAGCAAGCTATATTCTGTTTTTTCTTCGATATCGCCTGTAAATAACATCGAGTAGGGAGCTTTACTGACTTTAAAGATGAGTGATTGGTTGTTTTTGCTAATCGAAGGATGGTTGTTACAATTATTTAGAAAGGTTATGTTAAGATCATGATAGATTAGCTGATCGTTATGGCACAGTGATTGTGTGAGGGTGTCTTTTGGAAGTGTAATGTTATGTTTTTTTAGATACGTCATTAAGTTGCCATTATGAATAATGGTTTTTATCGGAATAGTTTCTAATAAGCTACTTAAATTACCAACATGGTCTTGATCAAAATGTGTTAGTATCAGTAGATCTAGTGTTCGAATCCCATAATAACGTAATGCGGGAAATAAAACGCTGTGAGGTATGGATCCTAAGTATTTGTCATAAGGCGGGCCTGTATCAATTAAACAAGATAGGTGATTGGTTTTAATGATGGTTGCATCACCTTGTCCTATATTAAGTTGTGTGATTATGACCGTGTTTTTATAGTGAAAATAATAGCTGTTTATTCCAATTAAAATTAGGCATGTGCAGCTATAGCATTTTGTTTTAAAGGATAACGTTGTTTTAAAACAAATCCAGGATGCTATTACAAATAATACAGTAACCATATTATGTTGACTAATAGGAATTTCTGAAAGTGGTATTTTGATTACCCAGTTACTGATGATTATTATAATTTCAATAGAAATCCATGATAGTTGATGAAGAAGATAGGCTAATGGAAAAAAGATCATTCCTATTAGTGTTGCTGTAAATCCAATGATGACGGTGTATTCAATTAGTTGGATTAAGATTATGTTTGATATCAGTGAGCCTAACGGCAATGATTGAAATTTAATGATTAGTATGGGCGTTGTAAATAACCAGGGAGCAATGCCTATGGATAGTATTTCTTTTAATGGTATTGGTAGAGAGTGAGGAAGTTGTTTTTTTACTAATTCTGAACCAAATACAAGAGAAAATGTTGCTAAAAATGATAAGATAGCACCTGTTTTATAGATTACGAATGGATCTAGGATAATCATTATTAGGCCTGTCATACTAATCACATGTAACGGAGAGGACCTGTAGCCAAATCCAAATTTAAGGATAAATAGTATGTGTGCCATTAATATGGCTCGTAATACGGAGGCGCCTCCTCCTGTTAGAATATAAAAGAAGATGCTGATAGGAATTAGATAGTATAGTTGATAGTGTCGAACAATTCCCAGCCAATTTAAGACAATATGACATAGACCTAGTATGAGTGAAACCTGTGAACCAGAGACAACAATTGCGTGTATTAAGCCTGCTTTTTTAAACCGTTGTTTGCTGGCATAATCAAGTTCAGAATAATTTTCTCCAAAAATAAGTGCTGAATAAATGGTTGCATGGGGGTTTTTCATGCTTTTTGTATGCTGGTTTTTAATATGCTTTTTTAGTACATAACTAGCCTTATTCAGACTAAATAAGGATTGTTTTTTAATGATTTTTAATGATTTTATGTAAATATGTCCTAGTTTTTTGTGGTGAATAGCATATTTCAGGTTGTTATATTGGCCAGGATTGCTTGCTAAGCTTGGTTGTGTGTAATGTCCTGTAATATGTATGATATCATCAAGACCTAACGTGTTTGTATGATGTTTTGGTAAAAACCCCGTTAGGCTGTAACCATTTTTTGTTTTGATGATTACTTTCTTGTTATAGAGATAGATTATTTTTCCGGTAAATGATGTATGAGGTGATGATGGATATGTTTTAATTTCTGATAAGCGTTTTGTTGTTTGTATGGATAGATAACTGTTTATACTAATGATTCCCATGATTAAGACTATGCATATAAATCGATTATTATTTTTTTTTGTAAGTCCCATAAAGGTGATTCCTATTATAATAATGGTTAAATATAAGTTTTTGTCTAAGCATGATAACAGGGTGATTAACAGTCCAATTGGGAATAAGAAGTAGTCTGTTTTCATGGTATATAATTTTTATATTAAATAAATATAACGTAAAAATTATTTGATTACTATCCTAAAAATCGGTAAAATAAGAATTTCTTAGCTTAGGAGTTTTTCATGATTAAAAAAATTTTAATTACACTTTGTTTGCTTGTCCCTACGGTGTATTTGTGTATGGTTTTGCTTAATAATCAACATCATATTGGTAGTAAAAAAGACTTTGTTAAAAAAGACTATGTTGTAGAAGGGATGACTTGTAAAGGATGTGAATATAAATTAAAGGAAGCTTTAAATAGTGAGTTTGTATCTGTAGAACTTGTTGATTATGATTCTAAACGTATTGTGTTACATTTGGATCCTTTAAAAATGAATTTAACATTAATTAATAAGCAGTTATCTAATGATAATTATGTGTTAAAACTACCTTCTAAAGATACATTAAAGGTATTAGATTATCAAATTAAGTACCATTAATGTTTTATCGATTAGGCCGTTTTGTTGTTGCTTATTTTGAAGATTTAGGAAAATTAACGTTTTTATCGTTACGGTTTTTTCGATCTATTTTTTCTTCATATAAATTATATCAAAAGGTTATTCATCAAGTGTATATGTTGGGTATACAATCTTTGCCAATCACGATCATTACCTCTGTTTTTATTGGAATGGCTTTTACATTACAAATTGTTAGAGAGTTCGAAAAATTTGGAGCTAACTTTATGTTAGGTGGTATTGTGGGGTTAGCTATTTGGAGAGAATTAGCTCCGTTATTAACGGGAGTTGCTGTTAGTGCTCGTATTGGAGCGGCTATTGCATCTGAATTAGGTACAATGCGTGTTACCGAACAGGTGGATGCGTTAAAGGCTTTATCTCAGGATCCTGTTAAATACTTGGTGGTTCCTAGAATATTAGCGGTAATGATTATGATGCCTTTGTTGGTTGGGGTAGCCGATGCGGTGGGTTTTATGAGTGGTTTTTTTGTAGGGGTTCCTCTGGCTAATATTAATCCTAATGCCTATTTTAATTCTGCCATTACGATGTTGCAGCCCTTTGATATTGTTGGGGGTTTAATTAAGGCATTGGTCTTTGGTTTTTTGATAGGATTAATTGCCTGTTATCAAGGATTAAATGCTAAAGCGGGAGCTAAGGGGGTTGGGATTTCAACAACTCGTGCGGTTGTTAATACTATTATTGCGATTTTTATTGTTAATTTCTTTTTATCATATGTGTTGTTTTAGGATACGTTTATGATTGAGTTATGTCATTTAGCAAAGTCATTTGATGGTAACGATATTTTAAAGGATGTTTCTATTTCAATTCCTTTGGGAAAAAAAATTACCATTATTGGTCCATCAGGATCAGGTAAGAGCACGATTTTAAAATTGATTTTGTGTTTGATAAAGCCTGATTCTGGGAAAGTTCTTGTAGATGGTGATGATATGGCTTTATTAACGGTAGATGATTTATATAAGGTTCGTAAAAAAATTGGCTTGTTATTTCAGTCTGCAGCGTTGTTTGATTCTATGACAGTAGAGGAAAATGTTGGGTTTTCATTATTTGAATCGGATCATTTATTATCGCAAGAAGACATTCACTATAAAATTGATTATGCCTTAGATTTAGTTGAAATGAAAGGATTTAGCCGCATGTACCCTGCTGAGTTATCAGGGGGACAGCAAAAGCGTGTTGCTTTGGCACGATCTATTATTACCAATCCACAATATCTGCTTTTTGATGAACCAACTACTGGCTTGGATCCGGTTTTATCGACCAGTATTGAAAATCTAATTGTTCGTATTTCAGATGAATTAAATACAACTGCTATTATTGTAACGCACCAACTATCAACGATTATGAGAACCTCTGATTTAATTTATTATTTGCATGATGGATGTTTATGTGAGCCTGAAACGTCTCAATCAATTAATACATCATCTAATCCGATTATTTCAGCTTTTATTAATGGCGAATTAGGAACTTAAATGGATAATGAATCTAATAAGTCCCTTGTTGTTGGGGTTACTACGTTTTTAATGTTGGTTGTTTTAGGTGCTTTGCTTATTTGGCAAAGTGATATTTTTCGTAAGGTAACCGGGTATGAGTTAATAGGGAGGGTTGATCATATTGGTGGTCTTATTGATGGATCTGCGGTTCGATATAGAGGGTATACTATTGGTTATGTAATTAAAATTTTACCGACACCTGATCATATTGATGTTCGATTTTTTTTAGATGGATCTATTAAGGTTCCTATTGATTCAAAGGTTAAGATTATGTTTGATGGGTTAGTGGGAGAAAATTATATTCAAATTGAGCCTGGTTTAAATAAGGATTCTTTTTATCAAGATGGCGATATTGTTGATGGAAAATCTGGTTCTGATTTAGCTAATTTTATTGATTTGGGATCTCAAAATTTGATTCAATCAGAAGCTATTTTGAATCATTTAAACTCTTTTTTAACTGATCCTGTTTTATTTGGACAAGTTAAAAGTATTATACGAAATATTTATGATATTACGTCTGATTTATCATCGTTAACTAAGGTTGAATTACAAAGCTTACTTGATACGGCGAATCATTCTGTTAGCTCTATTCAATCTATGATTGATTCTATTAATGATGAGGAATCTTTAGCATTAATTCAGGATTCTATTAAAAATTTTCATGATACATCGCTTGCTTTAGCTCAGTTTAAAACCTTGAGTGCTGCGTTGTCTGATCCTAAAACCGTTCATACATTGATGAGGATTATTGAGAATTTGGAGCAAGTATCGACGGATTTAGAAGGTTTTATAGGTGTGGTAGGTGATGGGTCACCATTTGGTATGTTTAATGATATTAAATTGAGTACCAATACACATGTTGCGTATGCACCAACGATATCTAAAGGCTATTTTGATACCGTGTTTGGTGTGGATAAAGGACGTTTTGGTTTGATTGGAGGACTAGGAAATCGATTTGGTGATATTACGTTTCAGCACTTTCAACAGTCCTATCGTTTTTCATCTTTATTTCGATCTCGTTTTGGGATAATTTATAAAACAGAAGGGATTGGTCTTGATTTTTATCCTAGAGATGATTTAACGGTGTCTGCGAGTCTTTATGACTTTAATAATCGTTATTTTAGTTTATCAACAGCTTATGATTTAAATGATTATTTAAATTTAGAGCTTATGTATCGTAAAGATTCTATGCTTGATCAAGGGGGTGTTGATTTAGGGGTTAGTTTGGATCTTTAATTTCTATTTTTTAAGTTAGGCTATGGCTTTTTTCTTTATTTTGTAGCGATTAATTTTATTTAAGATTTTTTCAAAGTCTGATAAGGGTTGAATGGGTCTGGCTATGCTTTGAGCATCTTCATAAATAAAAAATAATTCTTTCGTTACTGCGGCATCAGCTAAGGCCCGATGAGCGTTTAAATGACCAATTTTATATTTTTTGGTTAGTGCTGATAATGATGAGCGTTGTTCTTTCATGAGTTGGGCCCATTTGAATGTGCAGATGACATTGTTTTGCTTAAGAGGAAGATTATGGTTTATAAACTCATTGATTAACCACGGGACATCAAAGTCTGCGTTATGTGCGATAATGGTTGCATTACCGATAAATAGATGAAAATTTTCGATGACTTCGGCTATTTCTGGTGCATGTGTTAACATATCATCATGTATATTTGTGATTGTTTTTATTTTTTCAGATAATTTTATGGGCGATTTTATAAATGTATCAAAGGTATGTTCAAATCCATCAGGATCAATTTTTAAGGCACCTATTTCTATAATATGATCTTTTGTTAGTTCTAAGCCTGTTGTTTCAAAATCTAGGAATACTAGGCATTCTTTTTTTTGAGTAAACAGTGAGGTTTGTCCTGAGCATTTTGGAAAGTTAAAGCAACGATGTCCTATATTAGCTTGGGTTCGATAAATGGTAGGACCGTTACATAATTTGCATTTTTGTGTATAGGATACTTTCATTAGGTTATTAAATAAATTTTGGATTTTTTGTAAATGGATTGTGTTTGAACAGCTGTTGCAAACTGTAAATTCACCATGCTTATCTGTTTCCCATTGATTATTTTTAAGGCTCTGCTTACATAATGGACATGTGAAATAAAGTGAGAATTGGCATGATGAACATTTAATGTTTTTAGTATTTAATGATAATGAATTTAATTGTTTGCATGACGGACAGGCTCTATTAATTACGAATGACATGGATTATTATGAATCTAAATAAACTTTGCTTCCTACTGATAATGTTTGGCCTTGATATTTTCCGTTATAAGGAAATTCAGAGGGTTGATCCATTTCGCAAATAACAATTTGGCAGATACGTCTTCCGGCATCTAGTTTTATGGGAAGTGAATTTGCGTTATATAGTTCTAAGGTAATATTACCTTCGAATCCAGAATCTACCCATCCAGCATTTTGTATAAATAGACCCATACGGCCTATAGAGCTACGACCTTCTACAAATGCAGAGAATCCATTTGGTATTTTTATATATTCCAGAGTGGTTGCTAATATAAATGACTTTGCTGGTAAAATAATGGATGTTTCATTTATTTCTTTGTATGTTATTTCTTTTTCAAAACTTAACATTCCATCATTATTTAAATTTTCATCAATTGCTAAAAAATGAGATCCTAATCGACAGTCTATAGACGCCGGTTGAATGGCATTTGATGCAAGTGGTTTTATCAGTAATTGATTTTTAGTTAATAAGTCTCGTATTTTTTTGTCAGATAAAATCATATTCCTGTTATAAAATTATTTTTTCTAGCAGAGTATATTAAAATGACGCCAACCATGATTAAGATTAATCCGATTACACGACGAAATGAAATGGTGTTGTGTTCTGTAATATGAAATAATTGATCAAGGTAACGTTCAATAGAATCTACTAGTTTGGGAAAAAACAACTGAATAATTCCTAGAATAATTGATAAAAATGAACAGAAAATTAATAATGATTCCATGGTAACCTCTATTTTTTTAATAACTAGTGATAGTATAATCTAAATGAAACAAAAATTCGATATCATAATTATTGGATCAGGGGGAGGGTCTAAGTTAACACGACCTGCTGCTAATTTAGGGTATAAAGTTGCTATTGTTGATCAGGGCCCTTTAGGAGGGACCTGTTTAAATCGAGGGTGTATTCCTTCTAAGATGTTAATTCATACAGCTGATGTTATGACGGAGATAAACGAATCAAAACGATTTTTTATTGATGTTAAGGGCGAGGTTACAGTTGATGTTGATGCTTTGGTGAACTATGTATCCCATGAGGTTGATATAGAATCTCAGTCTATTAAGCCACTTTATGATATGCATGAACAGATAAGCTATTTTTCTGATACGGCTGTGTTTCGATCAAATTATGATATTCAGGTTGGGGATCATGTTATTACGGCAGATAAAATTTTTATTGCTGCTGGGGCTCGTCCGTATATTCCTCCTATTAATGGATTAGCTGATACGGCGTATTGGACTTCTACAGAAGCATTACGTGCTACCGAATTACCTAAAACCTTGCTTATTATTGGGGGAGGCTATATTGCTGTTGAACTTGGTTATTATTTTCAGGCTATGGGCGTTGAGGTTACGTTTTTGGTTCGAAATCGTATGATTAAGCATGAGGATGATGATGTTATTAGACTTTTTGAAGAGCAATTTTCGAAGCAATATACTGTTATAGTTGGACGTGTCGCATCCCAGGTTTCTTATTGTGATAATCAATTTTGTGTGACATTGGATAATGGTGAGGTACTTTATTCGGATAAGGTCTTGGTTGCAACAGGGATTCAGCCAAATTCTGATACTTTGAACCTTCATCATACGGATATTGTTTGTGATGATAGAGGTTTTATTCAGGTGAATGATTATTTAGAAACAGCGGTTAAGAATGTGTATGCATTTGGTGATATTATTGGGAGATATCAGTTTCGTCATACGGCTAATTTTGAGGGACAGTATTTGTTTGAACATGTTGTGAAGACACCGTCTTTGGTTGCGATTGATTATCCTCCGGTTCCTCATGCTATTTTTTCACATCCGCAAGTGGCGGGTGTGGGCTTAACGGAACGTGAGTGCTTGGAGCAGAATCGAGCTTATTATTGCGGTATGAATGGGTATAAAGATTCTGCTATGGGGATGGCCTTGAAATCGGATAAGGATTTTGTAAAACTTATTTTTGATTTAAAAACACATGCTTTGATTGGAGCTCATATTATTGGTAAAGAAGCTGCTACCATGATTCATATGTGTATTATGGCGATGAATTTAAAGGCAACGCATAAGGATTTACTAACGATGATTTATATTCATCCTGCATTACCAGAAGTTATTCGTAATGCAGTTCGACATGCTAGGCCTAATTAATTTTACAAACACTTTGATTTTGGGTACTCTTAGGTTATGAATATCTTTTTGCTTATTATTTTAGTATTTTATATTGGTTTTTATTTGTTTGATTCGTATATTGAGTGGTTAAATAGTCGCTCTGTTTCAACTCATATTCCGTCTGAATTTCAGGGAGTTTATGATGATGCTAATTATGCTAAATCGCAACGATATTTAAAAGAAACCACGCGTTTTGGGTTTATACAGCAGACGATTAATGTTATTGTCATGGTTTTGTTTATTTTATTGGGAGGGTTTAATCGTTTAGATGTGTTGGTTCGTTCGTTTGCATTATCGGAGTTACTGACCGGTGTTGTTTATATGGTAATTTTAATGGTAGGTGTGATGCTTATTAGTTTGCCTTTTTCGTATTATTCTACGTTTGTAATAGAGCAATCGTATGGATTTAATAAAAGCACTAAAGCTGTTTTTTGGATGGATTTTTTAAAATCGATTGTTATTTCATTTTTAATAGGGATTCCTGTTTTAATGGCACTTTTATGGTTTTTTGAGTCTTTTGGAGGTATGGCCTGGGTCGTTGCGTGGATTTTTTTGACTATTGTTCAACTTATTTTGGTTTATATTGCGCCTAGTTTTATTATGCCTTTGTTTAATAAATTTGAATCACTTGAAGAGGGTGAATTAAAAGAAAAGTTAGAGGCTTATTCGTTGGAACATCAGTTTTCATTTCAAGGTATTTATACGATGGATGGGAGTAAACGATCTAGTAAATCAAATGCTTATTTTACTGGTTTTGGAAATCAAAGACGTATCGTTTTGTATGATACGTTGATAGAAAAGCATAGTGCGGATGAATTGTTGGCAATTTTAGCGCATGAAATGGGGCATTATAAATTACAGCATATTCATAAATCATTGCTTATATCACTGGTTACAAGTGGGTTTATGTTGTATTTATTATCGTTATTTTTAAATAATGTGTTATTAGCGCAAGCCTTTGGAATGGCATCTGTTTCTATTTATACTTCGTTAATCTTTTTTGGATTTTTATTTCAGCCGATAGAAGCTATTATTGGTATTTTATCGCATTATATGTCACGAAAGCATGAGTTTGAGGCGGATGCCTTTGCGGTGTGTACGACAGGATTACCGGATGCGATGATTAGTGGATTAAAGCGTTTGTCGGTGGATAATCTTTCTAACTTAGAGCCTCATTGGCTTAAGGTTTGGGTTGATTATACGCATCCCCCTGTTATTAAGAGAATTGAAGCAATTCGTGCACTTTCTTAAATGAATGGTTTCCTTTTTTGTGTTGTGTTGTTGGGATTTGCCACACTGGTAGATGCTTCTGTTTTTAATGGTATTGATTCTCGTTTAAAAGATGATTTGTATCGAGATGTTGATGTGGCAGTTGTTGTAACGGATTTAGATAAGCAAGAATCGCTTTATTTGCTTCAACCTCATTTAGAACTGATTCCTGCTTCACTTACAAAATTGCTGTTAACGGGTGCTTGTTTGGATTATTTATCTCGCTCGTATCGATTTAAAACTAAAATTTATGTTGATAAGATGGATTTGCCTACTTTATATATTAAAGGGGAGGGGGATCCGAATCAGACATTAGAGCAATTTGACTTACTTGCTAATGCTTTAAAGAAGAAAAAAATAGATCGGCTTAAGACGGTTGTATTAGATACGTCTATGGTTCAGATGGACCCTAATTTATATGCTAATAGCGCACGCTATTATTATGCGTTGGGGGGTGCTTTAAATTTTAATTATAATCAAATTCAGTTATTAGTTGATGATTCTAAGAAACAGCTTTCGGTTCGTCCCTTATCTGATTTTGTGGAATTGGATGTGCGTTCCTTACGATTTTTGTCTTCAGATAAGCGAGGCTTTCCTCGTATTTCCTTACACCAACGTCCTGGTTTTGATAAATATATTATTCGAGGGACTGTTTCTAAACAAGATGAATTGTATACGAATTTACAGTTACGAGTATCACGTCCTAGTCATTTTTATGCATCGATGTTAAAGCAGGTTTTAAAGACTCATGGTATCGTTATTTTAGAGCCTTTAAGGTTTGAAAGGTTTAAATTACGTAAAAAGAAGCGTTTGGTTACGTTAACGTCATTGCCTTTAGATTATTATTTACAGCAGATGAATCAAGAAAGTAGTAATATGATTGCTAATATTATTTTAAAAATTTTAGGGGGATTGGAATATGGTGAACCGGGTACACAACGTAAAGGATTACGATTGCTTGATCATTTTATGAATAAAAAATTGCTGATTCATGATGAGACATTTCGGTTTAAAGATGGTTCGGGTTTATCGCATTATAATCGCTTATCGGCCGATCATATGACTCGTTTTTTACGTTATTTTTATAAACAATATCCTGAACTTCTTGAGTCTATGTTTGTTGATGTTAAACAATCTGATGATTATGATGAGCTTGAGTTACCAGATCATTATCAGGTGTATGTAAAATCAGGGACGTTGTCACATATAGGGGTTAATAATTTAGCAGGATATGTTCGAGATAGCCGTCTTGGAAAATTATATAGTTTTGTTATTATGACTAAGTATAAAGATAGTAAAAAGCCTGCTTATAAAGGAACCTTATCTAATCCGTTGTTACAGCAGTTAATTCATGCTATTCAGTTTCATTAGGTGTTTTGGATAGTGTTTTGTTGATTAGTTTTTTTATTTTTCTTGAATTGGGTTTTTCTAAGGAACTAAAACGAGCGATTACGTTTCCTTGTTGATCAATAAGAAATTTATTGAAATTCCAATTAATAGGGCCCCCAAAATTAGGATTTGTTTTTGGAGATGTTAGAAATTTATAAATTGGATTTTGCTTTTCTCCTGCTACATCAATTTTTTCTGACATTGGAAAGGTGGTTTTATAACGTATATCACAAAATTGTTTAATTTCTTTGTTAGTACCAGGTTCTTGGTTTCCAAATTGATTGCAAGGAAAGCCAATGATTTCGAAGTTTTTATCTTGAAACATTTCATATAATTTTTGTAAATCTTTGTATTGGGAAGTAAACCCACAACGGCTGGCTGTATTTACAATTAATAAAACGGTTCCTTTATAGGTAGATAAGGGGATGGTATCGCCTAATAATGTTGTATATGATAAATCATGAAGTTGAGTTATTGTTTTGGTTTCATTTTGTGTTGTTATTGTATTCGTTACTATCTTTTTTTTAGTTAGAGTTGCGTAAATTTTTGTCGCTAGTACTAATCCAATACATATGATTAAAATAATTGATATTGTTTTCATACGTATATACTACCTGATAGTGCTTATTTTTAAACGTAATTTTTTCTTAGTTTAGTGCTTAATTTGTAAGATGAATACTATAGTTTTAGTTTTTGTGTTGTGGGCTGAAAAAAACGTTTAGTGTGCTAGCACCGGTTGTCTAGATGATTGAAATAAGTCATCTTCTTGTTTTAGTTCTTGTTTTTGTTTTTCTCGATAAGCAAATAATGTTGCCAAACCTTTATTGATGTCATTTAAAATATTTAAAATGTTTTCACGAGCTTGCTTTTGATTAGTTTCTTTTGCTATTTTTTCTTCAATTTCATCTTCATTAAGTAAAGGTCCAAAAAATGCTGTTAAAAATTCCATATCAACAGAATTAGCACGAATAGATCCTCGTTGAATATTAGCTAATAAATCTGATAATTTAGACATATCTATATTTTGATTTGATGCACCTTTAAAAAACGTTGTTAGTTTTGAAACTAATGATGATAATTCTTTAGGTTGTAATAAACCTTCTAATACTTGAATACCGTTAGTAATAGTTTGAAATAGTGGTGCAGAATCAAACTTAGCAACTAAAGCTAATAAGGTTGGTAACTGACTAATCATTTGTGGATTTGTAGATGCCATAGTAGGAATAGCGCTAGCTAATTGTATTGTTGCACGGGCTATACCAGGATTTGATTGTGTTTGCTGAGCATGATTTGCAAATGATAACGCTGCCTGTGGCGATACTGTAGCTAAACTGGTAAATGCTGTAGCTAGTGCTGTTGCCGGCTGTGAAATGGAAGGGTTTGGTGATTGCATCTGGGAAATCGTACTCTGGATTAATACAACTGTTTCAGCAGATGGCTTTTGTCCAGCAGGCGTTGCTAATTGTGTTATAGCATTAGATAAAACATCTGGAGATTGAATTGCTAACGCCTTTATCATAGCCGCGGCCTCCTTTGGACTTGCTTGAACAACAGTTTGAATAATGTTAGCTGCTTCTTTAGGAGCCGCATTAATAGCCGTTGTTACAACATTAGCCATTTGTTTAGGCAGGTCTTTAGCAGTGATACTTGAATCGTTTTTTAATCCTTGCATAAGAGATTTAGCAACTTCTGCTTGAGCTTTTGGAGGTGTTGC
>PBBX01000021.1 GCA_002716725.1 bacterium
GTGCGACTGAATTCTAAAGTTTAATTTCCTCTAGCTAATTTAATAAGAACACCGTTATTCGGCGTTTCTTGCTTTGTCACATCAAAAAAAATAAAACATAAAAATAAAAAAATCAAAGCTTTATAGCTTAAATAACAATTAAGGAGAAATATTATGAGCACTAGCCCCAACCCAACCAGGTCACCACGCCCCACAAAGAAAACAATTCGTTACCAGAAGGAAAAATCCTAATAATAGATCCCATCAGTTACTCTGGTCTCTTCACCTCAATCCCCTCCCTGCTAAAACAGACTCTTTAGATAGGCGTTCAGCTTTACTCCATCCACACCTCCCACCAAATCCAGAAGAAACTCAAGAAACAACACAACCAACCTCAATCACCTTGACTACTCCAATTACTTTAGAGAACAACCCCCAAGGCACAGATACATCAGGAAATGGAATAGCAATATACCCACCAACCCAAGAAAACTTAGCTATATCAAACCAACAAAACCCTACATAAGGTACTGTAGATGGTAAAGAAATAGAACTGCTAACTCCACAACGCAAGAAACATAAATCTTTTTAACCCACTTACAACACCCCCACCTACCTCTTCGCCCTTACATCTTAACAAGGGCGAAGAAATTTATCTCACAATATCCCCAACAGATCGATTTGTTACTAGCAACAGGACGTGATCAAGCACGATCAATTGCAGCTAAAACATTAACGGATATCAAAAATACACTTGAAATAATAAATTAACGAAATAGCATAAATACAGCGATAACTGGCACTACCTGCTTATATACCCTCTTAAAATTCTTCGTTTACCGTTCTTTATTTTTGGTACTATTTATACGTAATCAAAGGCTATTTTATTATATCACTATTTTGATATATCGCACACAGCGACCCAGACACTTAGTACCCCCGGTTCTTAGATCGCATCTCTTTTCGCAAGTATCTAATAATCAAATTAGCTTCTAGATACATTAACAACGACGTCTAGACGAGGTTTAATGCGGGTATTTTTAGCAGATATTTTTTGTTGTCATTTTCTAAAAAAATAAAAAAAGACCATAAAGCATCCCATAACAACCCTAACACAAACAACAAACCAGCTAATCAAATACCATACAAAAAATGCCAAGCAACTCAAAAACGAAAAATCAAAGATCGTCACTATAATACCCTAGCCTTAATATAGATAATCAACACCCTAATAGACTCCAACGAGACCACCAAATACCCCATAAGCTATCCAACAACAAGACTTAATAAAAATTTAAATATTATTTATTTATTTAAAAAAAATATTTAAATTTATTAAAAAATATATATAATATACAAAAAAATGAAATTTTTATCTTTTAATTTACGATAATTAATTATAATAAATAAAAAAATTATATTTTTTACTATTTATTTACATTAAATAAGGAAAAAAATAAAAAAAATAAAAAAAATAAAAGGACACAAAAATGGCTTCCTCAACCGCAACAACTCAAACACCCCAAACAACTCCAAGAACTTCAACAGCCCAAACAACTCCAAGAACTCAAACATCTCCAAGAACTCAAACATCTCCAACACCTCAAACACCTCCAAGAACTACAACATCTGCAAGAACTCCAACACTTGAAAAAGGAACACCTGATATACAACAAATCCTAAGGCAGAAGTATGGACACACAGAAGACCAAGAAATAACGGAGGAGAAAGCAATCATAGACGAAGAGCATTGCCCAATAGACATGATTCGACTAACTCCAGAAAACATATTTACTTCTCGCTGCCATCACACAGTTGGTGCAAGAGGAATGTATACATGGCTTAAAGCAAAACCAACGTGCCCGATATGCAGACGTATTCAAACTGATACACAATCTCCAGAAAATCAACAAGGTCAAGTAAACCCGATTAATTCACAAGGCCCAACAACTCCACCCAGAAGACCTAACTACTTAGCACCACCACGACTACGAACGGATACTAATACTGGACAAGGTAGCTTATTACCGCCAGGCCAACTAGAAAACCCCCAAGCTCAACAATTTCAATTAGTAATACCCCCCTTTGATATTCTCCGCGTGAATCACAACGCAATAACCACACCTCCTAATACCTAAAAAAAAACCAGCTTGCTTAACTCCAAACAAGCTGGTTACATACCCATCACCTATACCCATAAATGTAAATTTAGTGTAAAATAGATATAAATTATTATAAAAATTATTTATTTTTCAAAAAAAATGAAATTTTTATATATTTAATAACGATAATTAAATATAAATTAAATATAAATTAAATATAAATAAAATAAAACTAAAATAAATCTAAAGGGGTGAAAGGATAAATATTATGCAAAACACACCTTCTACAAACACACCTTCTACGCGAACACCGTCCCCTATTTTTAATTATAATAATACCGACATTCCTCGCCCTACTGGGCCTACACCTCAACTTTTTTCTTTAACATCAATGGATCAAGATATGAAAAAATTGGATAAAGAGATGGAAACATTTATTAAGACAATTAAAGCCCAAAGAAATGAAAATATAAAGCCAAAAATTTATTTAAACAAGATCATGGTTAGTCAGGAAGATCCTAATCTCGATGCTAGAAAACACAAAAATTATTTTCAAACTCCTTCTCAAGATGATAAGCTTGATCCACCACGCACACCCTCTCCTCAACCTTGTAAACAAGAACCTTGTAAACAAGTTAAATTTTGCAGCCCTAAAGGTACACCCCAAAGTAAAGAAGAGGTTATTGGAAAAGTATTACAACATGAATTACGTATTTTTACAGAGGATGGGGAAGAAAAGGTTATTTCAAATGTAAAGAAAGATACATCAGACAGAAAAATCGAGTCAACTCTTAAACCCAGAACTAATCCAACTCGTTCTTATGAAGATTATGAAGCAAATTACAAAAGGGACCAAAGGTATTGTAAAATTATCGAATTAACAGAAACCGCTTTATACGAACAAACTGACCGTTTTGATAGAAAAAACCCAGAGTTTGATAGAAGAAAAACAGAGAAAGTTTTCAGCATACTCAGAATGAGCACATCACTCACTACTAGAGTTCTTATTTCTGATTTTGATTATTCATCTAAAGCTGATGATTTCAACATTTTCAATGATATTTGGGATATTATCCAATATCATGGAAAATCAGGCTCAGAACCATCATCTCCCCATTATCCAGACGAGCTAGGATAATGCTTACTCAAAAAAAGAGATCCATCACCAATAATCTATGCAGAACAGTCAGCATATCCCCACTCAATATTAGGCTCAACATTAGGCTCTGAAGCAGATTCTAACTCAGCTCAAGCAGATTCTGACTCAGCTCAAGACGATTAAAACTCTCAAGAACACTGCCTTGTGACCCATACCGTGGATAATAAATTACTCATTTTAGTTATTTGTTTGGTATTATTTAAATAAGATGATTTATCGTAACATTTTTCTTATCTGCGTAAGCTCCTTGTTATCAGTACTCATCATAATAGGTATCGCTTCTTGTGGACAGTCAACAGACACATCCTCATCCTCAAATACGACCACTACTAGCGATACTATTTTACCAAGCATCCATTATTTTAATAAAAATCCCAGCGATCAGTTTTTAGTTAGCATGAATACTGTGGTTGATGGTCATATGTATCGTGGAAAAAATGCTACAGACCCGCATACCGGCGGGCATGTATACTTTAGTAATGAAAGCTCAACATGGCCTCTTAATGGTGTTGATACCCCCTCAAATTATCCGCCTATCTTTGCTGTTGCTGATGGCCACGTTAATAAAGTTGATACCTATTTTGCTGTAGCTGACAATTATCGTTATGGTATTAACTTAAGTATTGCCACAGATGAAGATAATACCATTTCTTTTTTTTATAGTATTGAACCCTTTATTGATCCCGAAGATTCATCATTTTACGAACCTTATATTCTTGTTGAGGTAGGTGATACCGTACAAAAAGGGGATATTATCGCCTATATGTACCTTGCTCCAAATTCTGGGCCTAATGCCCATATTCATTTTAATTTACTATCTTCAAATAATGGCCCTTCAACGTTTTTAGCACCTATTATTTTTACAGATAGCTTGGTTAGCGATTTTTCTGAACACATTAGCACTGAAAATGGAGGGTATCGCAACTTTGATTATAATAAAAATTTAGGACATCCCTGGATGGGTGATTGCCTGGGTTATAAGATTGATGCTAGTGAAAACCCCTTTAGTGATACTAGCGAAGACTGTATTAAATAATCTTATGATTTAGCTCAGCTTTTTCTGTTACTCATTTATCAATAAATTAATAATAATTAACGCTATACAGGATAAAAAATGAATACTTGATATGATTTGAAAGAACAAATCAGGTAAAATCATAAAACTGTAATAACATGTTGCTCCATTAGCAATCCCCCATAATATATATGAGATTGTATTAATTGCTTTTCTTTTATACACAATTAAATCAATAAATGTCGGGATATAGCCTATAATCATCATTACCCCGATAACTATATATATCATTTCTTCTATTTGCATACCAAACCTTTTATGTGTTCCCCCAAAAAAAGGAGTTTAAACTAGTATATTAATAAAAACAATTATTCAATTTTACGTTACTAATGTATCTTTTATTAAAAAATTAAGGCATACCACTACTATACATGCTAAACAATGAATACTTGATATCACTTGAAAATATAAATCAGGTAAAATTATAAAACTATAATAAAACATTGTTGCATTCGCTATTGCCCATAATGAATATGAGAAATAATTAACGGTTTTCTTTTTATAAATTATTAAATCGATCAATGATGGAATATAGCCTATGATCATAATCATGGGTGGTATGATGTATATTATTTCTTGAATAGTCATAGCGATACACTATACTATCCCCCTTTTTCTAATTATTTAAACGTCACTATGACTGAATTTTAGGAATAGCATCAATAAGCTTTTTAGTGTAATCATCTTGAGGATTTAAAAAGATATCTTTAGGTTTTCCTTGCTCAACAATATTGCCTAAATACATCACAACGACCTCATCACAACGTTCTAATACCACCCCTAAATCATGTGAAATAAATATCATCGACATCTTATACTCATCTTTAAGCTCATCCATTAACTCTAATATCTCTTTTTGTGTTGTTACATCCAATGATGCTGTTGGCTCATCCGCAATTAATAAGGCTGGTTTCATCGATAATGTCATAGCAATCATAATACGTTGACACATTCCTAAAGAAAATTGATGAGGATAATCATCAATTCGACGCTGAGGATCTGTAATTTTTACACGATCTAATAAGGCAATAGCCTGCTCTCTTGCTTCTTTTTTGCTTACATTATGATGCAAACAAATGGTCTCTACCATTTGATTAGCAATTGAAAACACAGGATTTAAGGCAGCTAATGGGTTTTGAAAAATCAAAGCAATTTCGGATCCTCTTAAGTGTTGTAATCGCTTTTTATTTGCTTTTAAAATATTTTCTTCATTAAATAAAATTTCTCCTTCAACGAGCGCTGTTGGGGGCAATAGCCCCATTAATGCTAATCCGGATACTGTTTTTCCTGATCCTGATTCGCCAACAATACCTAGTGTTTTTCCTTTGTCCAAACTATAACTAATACCCTTAACCGCATGTACTGTCGTTGATTGACTTGAAAAGGTAATCTCTAAATCACGTACGCTTAACATTGGCATCCTTTGCTTTGGGATCTAATAACAACCACAATCCATCTCCTAAAAAATTTAATGATAAAACGGTACATGTAATTAGTATACCAGGAATTAATGCCATCCATGGAGCATCTCTCATATAGCCTAAACTACTATCTAACATATTTCCCCATGATGGATGAGGCGGCTGAACGCCTAAGCCTAAAAAACTTAAGACTGATTCTGTTAAGATAGCCCCCCCCATTCCTAACATCGCTGCTACAATAATAGGATTTAATGTATGTGGAAAAATATGTTTAAACAATGTTACACGCTCTTTAATACCACGCGCTCTTATAGCTGTTACAAATACCCTTTCCTTAACAGACAATACTTCTGCACGTACAAGTCTTGCTATCCCCATCCAACTGGTAGCTCCAATAACAATCATAATATTAATAATACTGGGCTCCAAAATAACCTGTACAATTAATATCAAAAATAAGGTTGGCAATGACATTAAAACGTCAATAAAACGCATAACAAACTCATCGATTTTCCCACCCATAAAGCCTGATAAGACCCCAATAAACACTCCTATTATTAATGAAATCCCTACCGATACAAACCCTACAATTAAGGAAATTCTTGCTCCAAAAATACTTCTAATAAAAATATCTCTTCCTAACTCGTCCGTACCAAAAATATGATTCAAGCTAGGTGGTTGTGGCATTCCAATAAACTCCGTATTGATATATGTAGGATCTATATTAGTAAATGTAATACCAATGCTAACTAACAATAATCCGATTAAATAAGCTATTGATACCCAAAGCTTTATGGTCATGTTTGTCCTTTTTTTGTAATTCGTGGATCAATATAGGCATAACATATATCTGCAATTAATGTTCCTATAATAATTAATATCGATGATAGTAATATTACCGCCATTAAAATAGGGTAATCTCGTTGAAAAACTGATTGAATTGCTAACTGCCCCATTCCAGGCCATGAAAAAATAAATTCAATGATGTATGACCCACTAATTAAGCCAGGTAAATCAAGACCTAATAAGGTAATAATAGGCAATAAAATATTTTTAAAGGCATGTTTAAATAAAATTTTCGATTCAGAAATACCTCGTGCTCGTGCAGCCGTAATATAGTCTTGGCCCAATATTTTTATAATACCAAATCGATTGTATCGCGTAAGGCCTGCTACACCTCCTATGATGATTGTTAATAATGGTAAACACATATGATATAGAATATTGCCCCATTGTTTATAAAACGGTTCTCCATATAATAAGGGGTCCATAAACCCTGATGTTGGAAATAGGTTTAATTGAAAGGAAAATAATAAAATCAACATTAATCCTAACCAAAATGATGGCATGGATAAGCCTAAAAAACTAAATACGGTAATACTATCATCTACTACTGTATCTTTTTTATAGCCACATATAATCCCCAAAGGAAACGTTATTAATAAAATAAGACATAACGATGTTATTGATAATAATAAGGTAGCTGGTAATCGCTCCATTATTGCTTGAAGTGCTGGCTTTCCACTTATTAATGAATATCCAAAATTACCCATTAATACATTTTTTAACCACATTACATATTGTACCAAAATGGGTTTATCAAATCCTAAATTAGCTCGAATTCGTTCTATATCCGCTAAATTAACAGAGGGATCCATAAACATCCCTACCGGATCGCCGGGAGCTGCTTTCATAATAATAAATGCAATGAATGTTACGCCTAAAAGCATTGGAAATAATGCCAATAAACGCTGCCCTATATAGCGTATCATTTTTCAATCAAATAAATATTTTCAATTGGGTTTAATAAACCCGCTGGCCCAGCAGGCGACACCCCTTGAATAATCTTATTTAATCCCACTAATGATTCCGGATAATACAAAAATATATAAGGAACATCTTTAGCAATCTCATCATACATTTCTTCATAAATTATTTGACGCTCTTTTCGATCTAGTTCTTTTCGTCCTAATACAAGATAATCATCCACATCACTATTTGAATAACCCACAAAATTAAATCCTTTTGGATATTCTTTAGAATGCCATAAACTATAGGCATCCGGATCTAAGCCTAGTGACCACCCCAAAATAACAGCATCAAATTTTTTGGGATCAACATGCTCATTTACAATGGCAATAAATGAACTCCATTCCATTAATTGAATGGATACGTCTATTCCAATTTCTTTTAGATTTTTTTGAATTAATGTAGCTGCTAATTCACGATCTTTATTGCCTTTGTTTGTAATTATTTTAAAGGTTACAGGCTTATCATCTTTACTTAATACTTTCTTTTCTTTATCAAAGACATACCCTTCCTGTTCTAAGATTGTTAATGCATCTTTTTGATTATAATCATAAAAAAAAGGTTTTTTTGGATAGGTCCACATTTCAGGAGATGTTGGAATATGGGCTGGTTTTCCATATCCTAACAAAATGCCATCGACAATGGATCGCTTATCAATACTCATGGCTAAGGCTTTTCTAACATTTTTATTTGAAAATAAGGGATGTTTACAATTTAGCCCTAAATACGTATACGCTAAATCGTAATATCGATATGTGTTAAATAAATCATTTTCTGCTATTCGTTTAAAATCTTTTCCTGGAATACCACTTGATAAAATCTCTTCTTTTTCAAATGAAATTAAGGCTGTGTTATTATCTGGAATAATTTTTAAAATAATTTTTTTTATTTTTGGAACCTCATCATAATAATCTTCATTGGCTTCTAATAAAACAAATTGAGATGTTTCCCATTGTTTAAATTTATAGGGACCTGTTCCAATTGGAGTCTGATTTTCTTTTGCTGTATTTATATCTGTAACTTCATAAATATGTTGAGGGATAATCCCCATTGTTAATCGGTTTAATAAGGGTGCAAATGGCTTATGCATGCGAATTTGTAGTGTATGCTCATCTAACACCTTAAATTCTATGGCTTTTCCATCAATAATATAATCGCTTCGCCTTACCGTATTTGTTGCTGGATTTAAAATTGTATCATACGTAAATTTTACATCATGTGCTGTAAAATCTTTTCCATCATGCCATTTTATCGATTGCTTTAACTTAAATAAGTAAACTAATCCATCTGGCGAGACCGTATATGATTCTGCTAAATCTGGCTCTAACTCTAACTCAGGGGTAACGTTTAATAAGCCTGAAAAAACATAGCCATTTACTGATGATGAGGGTGAATCTGTTGATAAAATAGGATTTAACATAGATGGTTCAGCACCTAATCGCAATGTTAAAACCTGGTTATTTGATAGGGATGATGAACATCCGTACAACCCAATTAATACTCCTAAGTATATTATTGCTAATTTAAACAATCTCATATTTATGTATTATACCCTTTATGCTTATGTAATCAAAAAATTTATTTAATGGTTACGTTTCTAGATGTAAAGAAATAATATCTTTTACACTTTCTGGATTTTCAAAAGGTAATAAGTGCGTGGTATCTGGGATTTCATATGAAAAAAAATGTGAGCATGATTCTTCTAAATGCTTTGTTACACTATCGGTACAAATAGTTGATAATTCACCTTTTAAATAAACCACTTCGGTTTTTCCTGTTATATTTGCTAACTGCTTCCAGATTATAGAATCCGCTAACATCCCTTTTTCATAAATAATAGATTCCCATTGCGGAGAATACACTAATGAAACCTCATTATTATTATTTTTTTCAAACATACTCGTTATATAATCGTTTAAAATGTCTTCTTTGATTCTTGAAAAAATAGGTTTTTGTTTATAGTTATCTTCTGCTTCTTTGAATGAACTAAACGTTTGCTTTCTATTTAATGTCACCTTAATAAGAGGATGTAATCGTTTTTGTAAATTTAATTTATATATTATTGGATATATCCTGTACATCCATGTTGGAAATAACGCTGGGTCTATCATAATAATTTTATCAAATGAATAGTTGTATTTAATAGAATATAGTAACCAAATAACAGCCCCTATTGAATGACCTATTACAATCTTTGGTTGAAATTCTTCTACATAAGGCACTAAATCATCAGCAAAATCCATCCAAGAATGTAATGTCGGTGGTGGTGATGGGTTCCACAGAGGCCTTAGAAGTGGCGATTTAATAGACCATGTTGTTATATCTTTAAAAATTTGATTGTATACTTTTGGAGAAAATCCATTCGCTGCGATAAAGTGACAGTGCTTTTTAGATGTCGCGTTTTTAAAGTTAAATGTTTCCATTTTAAGCATCATATTTTATCAATTAAATTGATTTTTTCAATATTAACTATCTCCTAACTTATAAGTTGATATAATTAATTTATATATTAACAAGTATTTATCATCATAATTTCTTAATTCGTTTAAAACGTAATCTTTGTAACATTAATCTCAAGTGATAGGATACTATTATGAATTCGATATATTGCTGTCATACACCGCACACCCCGTGGTATAAACGAAAACTAATTTTAGCATCCATCTTTAGTATTAATGCACTATTAGTCACCCCCTTTATAACACAGGATTTTCAATTACTTTTGTATGCTAACACATTATTTTCTATGATGTGGGTAGCTATCTTGCTAGGCCTTATTGCTTCTGGCATCATCGATACATTTGTTCCCAAACGGTATATTGAAAAGATGCTTTCAAAATCCAATAAACGAACTCTCCTTACGGCAGCCCTTCTTGGCACGCTTTTATCAACATGCTCACATGGGGTTCTTGCTATTAGCATGCAGTTATACAAAAAAGGGGCCTCTATTCCAGCGGTAATTGTCTTATTAACATCATCACCCTGGGCAAATTTTCCGATGACTATCTTATTATGGACCTTTTTCGGTAAACTAGGCTTACTTCTTATTCTACTGGCCATCGCTATAGCATTATTGACAGGATTCCTATTTCAACAAGTCTCTAAAGTTAACTTTCTCGACAATAATCCCGTCGCATCTCCGCCTAACCTCCAACAATTTTCTATCCTTAAGGATATTCAATCTCGCTTTCAAAATTATACATGGACTATACCAACCTTATTACGCGATACCAAAGCTGTTATTAAAGGAAGTATCGCTATTAGCGACATGGTTATCTGGTGGTTTATTATTGCTTTTGTGATGGCCAGTTTTATCGGCTACTATATTCCCCCTAGTATCTTTGAGACCTATCTTTCATCCTCTGCGCTTGGCTTATTTAACACACTTGGTATCGCTACTATCCTCGAGGTATGCTCAGAAGGATCCTCTGTACTAGCATTTGAACTTTACAACCAAACCCAGTCTATTGGTAATGTGTTTGTATTTTTATTAGCGGGCGTGGCAACCGATTACACTGAAATTGGCTTACTATGGTCAACAATCGGCAAACGAACTGCTATCCTTCTTCCACTTATCAGCGTTCCGATTATTCTTGGAGTTGGGTATTTGCTTTCTGTCCTAATATAACTCTATCAAATCTTCGTAACAGATCGAACTTACTTCCCCAAAAACACGTCAAGAACCCCCTACTCAACATAATTTACTTAGACATAGCATTTACTAATTCTTTGTTACTTTGCTTTTCAAGCAAAGCCTCATCCATATTACCAATCGTAACTAACAATCTTGCAGCAACCATATAAGGGTCAATATTCGCTCCAGGGCGTCTATCTTCTAAGTACCCATAACCATCCTTAGCTGTTGTTACAGGAATACGTATCGATGCCCCTCGATCCGATTCTCCATAACGAAACTCAGCCATCGCACAGGTTTCATGATCGCCTGTTAAACGCTCTGCTAATTTATCGCCATAAACGGCGATATGAGCATCATGCTTGGCCTCTAACCGCTTTAAAATATCTTCTATTTCTTTTTTTCCTGTAGCAGCATCTCTCATTGCCTTTGTTGAAAAGTTTGTATGACAACCAGCCCCATTCCAATCACCTTTCATTGGCTTGTTTTCACGGCTAATTTTTACATCAAACTCCTCCGCTAATCGATACAACAACCACAAGGCTATCCAATGATGATCGGTAATCATTAACGCATCAATATCTTCTTTAAAGCCACGATATCCAATCTGAAATTCCCATTGCCCCAACATTACCTCAGCATTAGTACCAAATAATAACAAATCTGCATCTAAACATGCCTGGGCATGCGCCTCAACTAACTCTCTCCCTGCCGTTCTTGCCGTACCAATCCCACAATAATAAGGCCCCTGCGGTCCAGGATACCCATTCTCTGGCCATCCTAATGGATAATCATCTCGACTAAATAAGGTGTATTCTTGCTCAAATCCAAAAATGGCGTCTTGTTTACTCGCCCCTGCATCTAGGATATTTCGTAAAATAGCTCTCGTATTTGATGGATGCACATCTCCCTTAATATCATATACTTCACATAAGGCTAATATATTAGCACCCCCTCGAATAGGATCCGCTACAAATCGTACTGGCTTTAATATACAATCCGAACTATGCCCTTCAGCTTGATTCGTTGATGATCCATCAAAACCCCAATCTGGAATTTGCTCTAATGTAAGTGAATCGGATGTTAGCTCAATTACACGTGTTTTTGATCGAACCATAGCTGTTGGTTTTGCCCCATCAATCCAAATATACTCTACAAATATTTTCATAATTGACTCCCAAAATTAATATTACATACCAAATATACACTATTTTACATAATTTTTAAACATTTATGGTCTTCGATTTTAAAAATATTGAAATTTTAACATCATAAATACAAATAATTACCTACAATGTTACTACCCTCTTACTTTTTATTAAAATTTCTTTACATATTTTAAACTTACTCATTACCCATACTATCGATACAGTTCCTCCAAGCATTTTCCTAAAATATGTTTAAAGTCCTCGCTTGTTAATGTAACCCTCTTTAATTCTTCAACATCTTTTTTATTTTTTTCAGCAATCTTGACTTTAAACTTATTTTCAAATGAACGACTTAACGATAAATGATTATTTTCTTCTTTACTTTCTTTTATTACCATCATTAAGAATTTGCCAAGATTATCTTGGGCTTTGCTTAGCGCGTTAGTTCTTTCACAGGTTTTCCTTGAAGTCTTCGTTCTTTCATGAGTTTTCCTTGAATCCCTCGTTCTTTCATCTGCATATTCTGTATATTGGGTTAAAAAAGAATCTAACATACCTGATACTTTCATTTTATCTTCAATTTCTGACATATCTCTGGAAGCAACAGCCAATAACCCCATAACCTCTCGGATCCAAAGATGAGTAACGACAACACCCCCAACAAAAAAATATAATGCCTTATTTTTCTTTTCATCATCAGCATAAAAAATATCACGAGCTAAACATCCCAACATTTTCCCTGACATTAACAGACATAAAATTTTTACTATTCTTCTTCTGACTACAGCCATACTAGCTATACCTTTTATTGCTAACTCCCTTAACGCTCCTTTATCCTCACATTTCGGGAAAACCATACCCACTTTATCAGGCACCTTCTTTTTTACTTTACCATCTGATTCAGATGATACCGCTGATTTACTTATCCTTTATTTACATATAGATCAGAGAGTTGAGTACTTACAAATACCTCACAAACCCCACTTTCTCTTTTTAATCACTTCTTCTTTTTTTGTTTATTTCTTCTTTCTTTTATTGCTTTTCTTCTCTCATCTATTTCTAAGCTTTCATTATTATTTAGCTTACTATATAGAGTCTCTAGTCCCTACCAAGACCCCCTATTCTTCATGCTGAGCCAGGGTTCTTTAAGAGGCAGTGCGTCCCCTTCTTGTAACAGCTCTATTGAAATACCATCAGGTGATTTGATAAAGGCCATCCTTCCATCTTTAGGAGGTCTATTTATCATGACTTTGTAATCTAATAATCGTTGGCATATCTCATAAATATTAGGAACCTGAAAGGCTAAATGACCAAAATTTCTGCCCCCTTTATAATCTTCTGAATCCCAGTTATATGTTAACTCTAGCAAAGGTGTTTTTGTCTGTTTAGCTTCTTCATATTGATCCGATGCTGCTAAAAAAATTAAGGTAAAACGTCCTTTATTATTATCATATCGTCTTATTTCTTTTAATCCTAATAGGGTAGTATAAAACTCTAAGGATTCTTCTATATTTGTAATTCGAACCATGCTATGAAGATACTTCATGTTGTTCATTCACTTATTTTATAGTGCTGGATTATATAACTCAGGAACCAATTGTCTAAACAATACAATTTGTTCTTTTTTTAATTTATCTTCAATCTCTTTAATAAAAAGAACTGAATTTCTAAACATCTTTTTTTTCTTACTAAAAATAGTATTGATAGTGTCATCAAAATCATAGTTTTCGTAATAACCATTCATCATCAATCGACTTAACTTAACTTTTTTTCCCACTATTTTTTCTTTAACTTTTAATTGTTTTCTGGTGTATTTATTATACTTTGATGATATTTTTTTTACCTGTTTTTTAGTTAATCCCAACTCTTCTTTTAATATCTTAAAATCTATTTTAATCATTTCTCCTTGATAAAATAACACTGGCTTATTTAGATTATGATATCCGTTCTGATTCTTATGTTTATCGGTTTGATAGACACTCATATCTTTCGTATCTTCAGCTGTAAGCTGTGTATAGCCTATTAAATTTATTAATAAAGAAAAAATGATTATTTTTTTTAACATATTATATTTGCATCTCAGATGATAGATGTCATAAGCATAAATAAATTGAGCATTTAATGCAACTAAAACCTTATTTTTACTATGTACTTATTTTTAAACTTAGTATGTCCAATCAAACTCAGAAAAATCTGGCTTTCTTTTTTCAATAAAAGCCACGCGACCTTCCTGAGCTTCTTTGGTAGCATAGGCTAACCGCGTTGCTTCTCCTGCAAATAGCTGCTGCCCAACTAATCCATCATCTGGTAAATTAAACCCATATTTCAACATTTTGATTGCTGTGGGCGACTTTTCATTAATCAGGCTTGCCCATTCCAAAGCCTTATCTTCTAAGGCTTCATGCGCAAAAACACCATTCACCATTCCCATATCAAAGGCTTCTTGAGCCGTATAGGATAGTCCTAAAAAAAAGATTTCTCGTGCTCGTTTTTGGCCAATCTGCTTCGCTAAATAAGCAGATCCATACCCACTATCAAAACTAGCAACATCAGGATCAGTCTGCTTAAATATGGCATGCTCTGCAGAAGCGATCGTTAAATCACAAATAACATGAAGCGAATGCCCCCCTCCAACAGCCCAACCAGGAACCACGGCTATCACTATTTTTGGTAAAAATCGAATAAGCCGTTGTACTTCTAGTATATGTAATCGTCCTACGGATGTCTCGCTATCCTCATATTGATATCCTTCAGGCCCCCGAATTCGCTGATCGCCTCCTGATGAAAAGGCCCATCCTCCATCTTTTTCAGACGGCCCATTTCCCGTTAACAACACACACCCAAGATCTGTATTCTGATGACAATCAGATAATGCTGTTAATAATTCATCTACTGTTTTAGGTCTAAAAGCATTACGACACTCGGGTCGATTAAAGGCTATTCGTGCTGTTTTTTTATCTTTAGATAGGTGATACGTCATATCTGAAAAATTAAATTTAGCTGTGACATCATCCCATAACATCTCTTTAAATGGTTGCTTTTGCATCATCATATTATAACGAAGTCTTATTTTTTTGAGTATGATTAATCCTTTACTTAATTTAAAAAATTGTTTTCATCATAACCACGAGATCACTGGCTGTCATGCTCCGTTCACTATAAGCCTCGCTACAAGCATCCCCACAGATAGCATGTAAATAAACCCCCGCCTTGCTAGCAATTAAAGTGCTATGGCCTTGTGCTAAAAATCCACCAATCATTCCGGCTAAGACATCCCCCGTACCGGCTGTTGCTAACCCAGGATTCCCTTTTGTACAAATAAATGTATCGTCTTCTTTCTTGATTAAGGTATTTTGCCCTTTTAATATTACTGTCGCAGCTGTTTTTTTTACTAAGGCAGTTACCATAGCATATCGATTCTCATGATCCTCTCCTATAAGGCGTTTTGCCTCTCCTTCATGAGGCGTTATAATAAGATTATCTTTTTTTGGAAACACTGCATCTCTTGCTAATAAGGTTATGGCATCTGCATCACAAATAATAGGCTTAGCTGATTCTATAATTATTTTTAAACACTTTTCGCTCCATTTACCCAACCCTAGTCCTGGACCTACCACAATAGCGGTTGCCTTGTGAATTAAGGCTTTTAAATCCGATTCTTCATCATGAATCATACAATCCGAACAATGTGTTAATAAAGGCTCTTTGTGATCTTTTTTTGTATAAACACTTACTAATCCCACCCCACTTTGACTCGCAGCTCTAGCGGCCAAGATAATTGCTCCTCCGTAGCCACTATCACCTCCAACAAGCAAGATATGTCCAAATTGATTTTTATAGGCATCATTTGCTCGTTTTTTTATTACTGGGTCTAAAGCTGACTTATTCATTACATGATATGCTGATCTTATCTGATTAATAATCTTTTCTGGGATATCCAGCTTATCTATTGTTAATTTATTAATAATTTGCACTGAATCACCAATTACTGTTCCTAATTTTTTTGTAACAAATGACAGAACATGGGCCTGCTTAACACAGGATCCAAGTGGTTTTCCTGAATCAGCACATAGCCCAGAGGGGATATCTGCGGCAAGAATACTTTCGCCAGATTCATTTATTTGATTAATTATGTCTAGATATATCCCTTGTACTGGTTTATCACAGCCTATCCCCAATAAAGCATCTATAATCAGGGCATCTTTTTGTATCATTAACGCTGTAAATGATTGAGGATTTAATCCAGAAGCTATCAATTCGTTTCTTGCTTTTTTTGCGGACTCTTGCGTTGGCTCTTTTCCTTCATAACAGCTTACTTGTTTTCCATCGTTTAATAATAATCGTGCAACGGTATATCCATCACCTCCATTATTACCTGATCCACAAATAATCTGCATCACTTTTTTATTAGGAAATACTTGGTTGATATAATTTATTAATGCCTTTCCTGCACGAAGCATTAAGTCATACTCGGTTATAGATAATGTTTCGATACAAAATTGTTCTATTTTTTGTGTTTCTACGGCAGTAAATACGTTTTGATCCATTTTATCTTTATTGTATCATTTTTTTTATAATTAACTTAAATAGTTATGGCTATTCAGATTTATTTGTTACCTTAGTAACGGCCTGTGATGTTCTATCAATCCCCTCTTTTACAGCAGCTAAATATAACCCACGTGATACTACTGTGAACATAAAATTAACGTTTGTGCAAAATGCAATTCGATCAAATACGGCTTGCATGAAAGCCTTATTAGCGTAGGATAAAAACCGATCCTTTGCTCCTCGACAAGCTTGTTGGCCTACACACATAATTAACACTGCTTCACGTAACACATGTGCCAATCGCCTTATCCACTCTGGGTTCTGCTTTAGCACACTATTCCCAAGCATACTTATTGCATTTAATTTATTTTCATAAGGCCATACCCAAACATGTTTTATCGTTGCTAATATTGCAACTTTCATGGCTATTTTACGCTTTGAATTGTCTGACAATTCTTTAAAACCAGGAATAGATTTCATCATATGACCTAACAAGGTTGGCATATTGGCTGTAAATGTAACAATCGGCCCTATAGCGGCTGCGCTTTTCCAAATGTCATGTCCCCATGATACGCTTCCTACTAATCCCAATTGCTTTACTGGCGGCAATACAACAGCAAGCCCCAATGTTGCTATACTTGTTATTAACGCTCTTTCTAAAGCCGTTTGCATAACAGGCTGTAATACCGGTTCTACCAAACACTCATCCCTCTTATCCTGCATACCTAATACTAGGTTTAATGGTTCCCTCTTATATTTTTCAGTAAGATTATCAGGCTCACCAGAACTTTTCATACTTACGTCTTGGGGTAATCGACGCGAACCTCTAGGGTTAACCAAGGCTACTGGGTTTGTGAATGCAGAAACTACTGCTATTCCTGTTGCTATAATTGCGAACTTCATTGAACTTTAATTATATGTTATTTTTTCGATTATTAATAAATATTTTTTATTTTATTAATTAAATAAAAAACGATAATTTTTTCATTATGATACGGTTCTTGTTTTTTTCTACTTTCTACAGGTCTGTTTTACCAATCAATAACGTGTGTATCTCGGTAAAATAAGCCACCTTGAATGGATTCATCAAACAATAAAGGGACTATGTTTTCAATACTATCTTCAATGCTACGGTGAGCATTGGGGCCTCCCATATCGGTTTTAACCCATCCTGGGCATAAACAATTAACAGAAATATGTTTTGCTTTTAATTCATTATGCAAGACACGTGTTAAGGCATTTAAACTGGTTTTTGATAATCGATATGCAATAGCCCCACTCCCCATATCGGATAACTGGCCCATTCCACTCGAAATATTAATAATCCTCCCCCCTTCATTCATTTTAGGAACAATTGCTTTAGCAACACGTAAAGGACCTAGTGTATTGGTTGAAAAGGTGTGTTCGATCATCTCAATATCAGCCTCTAATGCTGATGTTTGATAGTCTGGTAATATACCTGCATTGTTGATGAGGATATCAATGGGCTCTGTTAGTTGACGGGTCGCTTCTTTAATACTTGAATCATGGGTTACATCCATGATCAGACAGGTTGATCCAGTAGGAACATCATCTATATGTTTACGAGAGGTAAATATCACATGGTGCTCATGACATAAACGCTGCACTAAACCACGCCCAATCCCTCTGTTACCCCCAGTAATAAAAATCGTTTTTTGAGACATCTTCGTTAGTATAGCACAGGCTATGTTATATGATTAAAGTGTTACTAAATTATTACTAATTAATTTAATGATAAAACAATATCAACATCTTTATGATCATAGGTCATGGTAAATGTTGCTTTAACAAAAAATCGTTCTCCGTTGAGATCATTTTTATTAAAAATTATTTTTTTATAATCGGTTTTCATGTGTTTCTCCTGATCTGAAATAGACATATCCTCACAATTAAAAACATCGAAAATTTATAATATATTATGGTTATCTTATCTTTTTCTAAAAAAAAATGAAATTTTTTATTTTAACTATCCGATAACTATATAAATCTTTTTAAATTATGATAGTAATCACATAATCATCATGACTGGACTTCTTTTTTTTGCTAACACGCTACCCCAAAACAACATTCTTGTTAGGCCAAAACCTAAGAGAGGCTAAAGAATAGTTTAGCATAGGTGATTATTTTTGTTCGTTAATTGAAAATCTAGAGAGATTAAACGATGAGGATGTTGACGGCTTGATGAATCCTAATTCTATGGATCGAAGAATCCAGGCATACGATCTTAAGGTCTTGAGGAGCTCTAATCCTATAGAAAAAAAAATCAAGATAATTGAAACTATCCTAAATAAGGACCATTTTAAAAAATAACTCTTTTAATATCTGATCCTATTTTTAATTATTACTTGGATTGTTTCTTTTCTCGTTTCTTTGCTTTTTTTTCTTTAGCAGTTAATTGAGGTTCTTTTTTTGTTGCTTTTCTAGCATCGCGTCCTTTAGCCATAACGACCTCCTAGTCATATACTATTCTTATACTATCATGATTTATAATTTATTTTAGTGCAAACGTTTATTGGCAATCAAATTTTACAAAATCCTTGATATCCTCTTAATTAAATAATTATTGCGCAAGCAAAGCAAGCACAACCATAAAAAGCAAAACCAAAGTAACGAAAAAAATAAAAAATAATGATGCGCAAGCAAAGCAAGCGCACCCTCCTAAACTGAGCGACAAGAGTGCCTCAGATTTGGACATATTACTCAGGGCGCATAATGCAAATTATGGTACCGAAGAAATATGTTCAAAGATGAGATACTATTGTCGTGAAGTGGCTGGGGTATTTGGATCAGATTCGAAACTTGTTGATGCAAAATAGGTTGTGTTTTCGGGCGGCAAAAGTTCATTTATCGTATTGATGGTTTCTGGTAAAATAGAGGGATATCCTTTATTTAGGAAAAAATGAAAATGAAGATGTGGAATGCAATTATTCGAAGAACTCAAAAACGAGACCAAACAGTGGGAAACTAGTAATTATAAATCTGATAAGTTCCCCGCAATAAGCGAGATACTATCTTTTAACAAGGAAAGCCAATTCCTTCGTCCTCCGCAACTTCAAGCCCTAACTACATACTGGTTCATACGAACCCAGCTAAATACCCCGACACTACTAGACTTTTACAAGCAATATTTCCCCAATCCCGTAAAAATGTTAAAGGCATTTGGGATTAATATTTCGAATAATGATGAAATACTCGAATTACTCTATGAAGGCGACAAGTTTTGGGAGCTGGTGAAGACCGATGATGACTTTGTTAAAAAACATCAACTACACACCTTAAGAGAATCTTTAACTCTCGATTATGCAAACTATATATTAGCTCTTGCAATGGGGGCAGGGAAAACCATACTTATTGGTTCCATTATTGCGACTGAGTTTGCAATGGCTATCGAATATCCTGAAGATCGGTTTATTCAAAACGCTTTAGTCTTTGCCCCTGGCACTACCATTATTGAATCGTTAAAAGAGATAGCCGAGCTACCTTTTCACAAGGTCGTTCCTCAACGGTTATATAACCAATTTATGGCCAATTTAAAACTTACCTATACCCGATCCGGTGAGAAAGATATTGCGATTGAATCAGGTGGATTGTTTAACTTGGTTGTGACGAATACTGAAAAAATAATGCTCCGTAGAATGAACAAGAGCAAAACTATGACTGAATTCGAATTCATGGAAAAGAAACGACAAGAAGAATTGGTGGCCAATGCAAGGCTTCAAAAGCTGGCCAGCCTTCCGAATTTAGGAATTTTTTCCGACGAAGCCCATCATACGTATGGCATTAAACTAGGGGAAGATTTGAAGCGAGTCAGAGAAACAATCAACTATTTACACAGAAAAAAAGACCTCGTGTGTGTTGTTAATACAACCGGCACCCCTTATTACAAAAAACAAACACTCAAGGATGTAGTGTTTTGGTATGGGCTATCTGAAGGTATTCAAGACAATATATTAAAAAGCCTTGAGAATGGCATTCAAAGCTATGAGATGTCCGAAGAAGCCCTTTTACCAAATGTTATTGAACTTATACTCAAAGACTTTTTTGAAAAATATGGAGACGTTAAAACCCCTGATGGCTGTAAAAGCAAAATTGCTTTCTACTTTGGCAAAGAAGATTCTCTACTCGA
>PBBX01000022.1 GCA_002716725.1 bacterium
CGGGTCCAATATAACTAACTTAACAGCCGCAAATTTAACAGGAGCCTTACCAGCAATAGATGGATCGCAATTAACAGGAATTACAGCCGGATCAGACGTATGGGATAAGTCGGGAAATAAGATATATTATAATGATGGTAATGTTGGAATTGGAATACAAGATGCTAAAGCAAAATTACATGTTGTAGGATCAACCTATTTTGTGGGAGCAACGTATACTGGGAATATATTTAAATTTCACCATAATACACCTCTTAAGTTTTTGACAACAAACACAGATGCATCTGGCTATACACCAAGATTAATTATTGAAGCAGCAGGAGACGTAGACATACCTGGAAATTTAAAAATAGGACAAAGTTTAGCCATAAATGGAAATACGGTTATTGATTCTAATGGAAACTGGGTTGGAAGCTCTACGGGTTTAGTAGGTCCAAAAGGAGATAAGGGAGACAAAGGAGATACAGGGGCAGTGGGAGTAAAAGGAGATACAGGAGCAGCAGGCCCACAAGGTGTAGCAGGAGCACAAGGCCCAAAAGGAGATAAGGGAGACAAAGGAAATACAGGAGCGGCAGGCCCACAAGGACCCGCAGCCCCTCATCAAGATCTTATAACAACATATGGTTCTAATAATGAGAGAAAAGCATTATCAATTGTTGCACATTCAAGTTACAAACCACAGAGTACTTTAAAAGAAAAATCAATTGGAATAGGTAATTATGCACTACGTAATAATCAAGGTAATGAGAATATTGGAATTGGTTACCAAGCTAATTTTAATGCGACTGGGCAAGCAAATATCGGAATAGGATCCACAACATTTAGAAATGGAGGAGGGCAATTTAACATTGCAATAGGTTCATCTACAATGTACAACGCTAATAATGTAACTGAAAAAAATGTTGCAATTGGTAGTTCCACATTTAGAGAAATAAAAAATGGTATTGGAAATGTAGGGATTGGTCATCAGATTGGATATAATATCTCAAAAAATAATCAGGCTAACTGGAATACAATAGTAGGTGCTGAGGCGGCTGGCAGTATTAATGGTGGAGATTATAATACTTTGATTGGAAGTAAAGCTAACGTAAACGGTGCAACTGCTCAAAATCAAATCGTTATTGGTTATAATGCTACCAGCAAAGGTAACAATTCAGTGGTTATAGGAGATAGTAACATTACAGCTTGGTATCCTGGGAGTAATAATAAAGTTACGCTAGGAAACAATTCGAACCGATTTAAGGAGGCGCATACAAACAAGTTATGTTTATCCGGTGATTGTAAATCGAGTTGGCCAAGTGGTGGTGGTGGTGATATGACAGTAAATTCTTTGAATGTTCAAAAATCTAATTCGGCCTCAAAAATACAGCTAGATGGGTCAGATGTCCTTTGGAATCAAACTGCAAATGGATCATCGAGAGATATTTATGCCAATATTAGAGTTATTCGAAATTCTGATCCTAGTTTCACCGATGGAATGTATATAGGTTATGGGGGATCAACAGGTAGTAATGCTCATTTAAAGTTTTATACAAACTCTAGTGCAGAAAGAATGAGAATAACTCATGGAGGGAATATTGGAATTCATACAACCGATCCACACAGAACATTAGATGTAAATGGCGATATGGAGGCAAATCGATATTATGATAATGATAATCATGGATATTATCTTGATCCCGCAGGGCACAGTAACTTAAATCATGTAGATGCTAGAGATAAACTCTGTATACGAGGTGATTGTAAGACGAGTTGGCCATCTGCAAGTGTACCATCAACAATATCAAATATAGACAGGATAAATGTGAAAGCAGGAACCGGGAATGGAATAGATTTTTGGAGTAGTTCTCAGTATAGAATATCAATGGGTAATTCAAGTGAATATAAATATGGTCCAGTTCAAGATTATAGTATAAAAATGAGTATGAATAATGATAATGACAGAGGCTGGACATGGGGTAAGGCTGGTTCCACACCAGTTGCGGCTATCGCAGCAAATGGAAAAATGCAAATAAATGGTGATTTAAATATACTGGGGGATGGTATCAATATAAGAGGAGGTAGTCCAACAATACATTTTAATGATACAACTGGCCACATGGAAGCATCGATTCATGTAGCGAGCCATAGAATGTATTTTTTACCACATAATAATAACAATAATGACAGCCATACAGGTGGTTGGGATGCAAAAGGTGGGGCATGGACATATCTCCAGTTATCGAATGGATATTTTTATTCACCAGCTTTTTATGATGCTAATAATAGTGGTTATTATCTTAACCCAGATAGTTGGAGTAAAGTAAAATATTTTGAGATTACAGAACAGTTTAAATTTAGAGATAGACATTATACAAAAACATATCCATATAATTGGCAAAATAATAATACATTATTATCTGATGAGAGTGTGAAAACTAATTTACAAAAAGTGGAGTCTCCATTAGAAAAAATTACTAACATTAATGGGTATACCTTTAATTGGATGCAAGATCATATTAATAATGAAATTGAAGAAGAGATGTCAACGTACGTAAAAGTAGGAGAGCAAGATGAGAAAAGAACAGATGAAGAATATAGTAAGTTTCTGCATAAAACAAAAACAGATCTGGAAAAAGATTTAAATACATTGGAGTATGGTGTTGTCGCACAAGAAGTACAAAAAATATTTCCTGCATTAGTAAAAGAAGATGAAGATGGAAAATTAAGAGTATCTTACTCAAAATTAATACCTGTTATTATTGAAGCTGTAAAAGAGCTAAGATCTGAAAAAGATGATGAAAATACAATAATTAGCAAAAAGTTAGCAATCTTAGAAGGTAAAATTGATACAGTAATTGCAGATAACAAAGAAAAAGAGAAAACCATTCAAACCTTAGCGAGTAAGTTAGAACAATTGAGTATGCAATTTGATGCCTATGCTTATAACCCAAGTAGTTATTCAGATAAAACATTAAAGGTAGTTCAGGAAGAAATAAAGAGTACATTAGATAAATTAGTAACAGTGGGTGTTTATAAATACCAATGGAAAGATCACGTTAAGCCAAAAAGTAAGTATCAGTTATCAGAATCTCATGTGGGAGTATTAGCGCAAGATATTAAGTTGTTATTTCCAGAATTAGTAACAACCGATTCAAATGGTAAACAACGAGTAGATATGCCAGGATTAACCGCTGTATTATTACAATCAGTAAAAGAGCTAGAAGCGAGTCATCAAGCAGAATTAACGGATTTAAGAAGAGAAAATAAAGAAATAAAAAGTAGGTTAGAATTCTTGCAAGGACATAAATAAATGAGAAAGCTATTAATTTTAATATTAGTAATGGGATTATCGGCTAGTATTAGTGCTGAAAATAATATGGATATTCCAATGCTAAATACAGAAGAAATGATCCCTATACTAGATACACAACAGATGGATATACAGGATATGGATGAGGTCATAAAGATAAAAGACACATGTTATCAATTAATCAGTGAACAAAAATTTGATGAGGCTATAGCTCAGGCTGATAACTTAATATCAAATTACGATAAAGTTGATATATATCGAGCAATTGGGATGCAATCAACGGATCAATCCATGCAAGCCAAGGTAATTAATTTGCTAGAATCAATCAAAAACACGGATGAGAGCATGTCTTATTTGCAACAGGATATTGACGTCATTAAGCTTACGCATATGACGGACAATGAAAGAGTACAGTTTCTAAGATCTATTAAAGAGTTAACTATATTAATGCCGCATCTTAATGTTAGTTTTGATGATCCAGCGAATGCAAGTATACTTTATGATCATATCATTAGCTTGATGCCAGAGACAGTGAATACAATGCTATTAAATGAGACATTAAATTTTATTCTGGTAAATAGTGATGAATCATTAGAAAAAAAAATGAAAAAATTAATAAAGATCATATTAAATAAAGCAAAGAAATTAACGGTTTTGGATCAAATAAGTCTCTTAATACCTTTGGCAAATTCAACAAAAGAGAATACAGCCTATAAAAATCAAATTAAAGATTTATATATCAGCTCCAACGATTTTAATGATAAAGTAACATTGGGAATTCAAATCTGTTATAATACAGAGCTTAATATCTTAAGTGATAGTGACTTAACACGGTTAGAAAATGAGATCCAGTCAAAACATAATCAAAACAATAATTTAACAAGCTATTTATTTCAATTAGCTGAATGTCGAAGTGATATTAATAAAATGAAACAAATTGTATCAAGTTTACCTGAGGAAGAAAAATCAATGTATTACATTCCTGAACCAGTACAAGATAATAGCGTTAATGATGTAATGCCTAAAAATTAAGTAATTAACAACCATTCAAGACTGGTAGATGCAGCTTCTACGGTATTTCCCATATTAACAAGGCTACTAAAAATATTTTCAATCGATCGCATATCACCTAGTTTTAAAAAACTATCATTTGCTAATCGATAAATCGTTTCAATAGAATTAAAATAGATCGTATTAATAGAATGATTAATCGAAATTACTTTATGTATTAAACTAAAAACATCTTGTTTGTTTTTTTCATAAATCATTAACGATTTTTTAAAATATTCATGAGCTTCTAAATTTAAATTAATGAGAGCATGTAGATCTTCTGAACAAAAAGCAGGCAATTTCCCTTTTAATCGAGTAAAAATAGCTAGATAATTTGCACATCGAATAATTTCAGATGAAATAGATTCCATTCGCTGAAAAATACGTAGAAAATCATATTGCTTTTGAAAATCAAAGTTAGCTTGAATAATTTGTTCTTCAATATGCTCAAAAACATGATTGGAGTCATTACGAATAGACAGAATTTTATCACGTATTGATTCAATATCTTCATAAGTGCCCTCACATAGATTGGTAAGCATATGTTTTAATAAATAAAGTTCTTCCTCATCAATCATGGTATGTTCAAGTATAGAATCAACTATAAATTGTTCATTTGTCATTGATTTTGTGCCAAAATATTGTTCAAGCATAATACATATAACTAGACACTATCCCTAAACTTATAAAATGGATCTTTGCAAAGGAGAGTATTATGAATAAGCATAGTCAGACGAATGATCACAATAGTATAATGGCATAACAAAACTAATTATATAAAAAAATCATCTAAGTTATCAAGATTAGATAACAGAGCTTTCCCAATAATACAGCCAGCAATATTTGAAATCGTTTGTATACTTTTAATATCATCATGATGTCTAACACCACCGGATGCTATAATAGGTTTTTTTGATAGAGATGCAACTGTATTAAGCATATCAATATTAGGACCATCCATCATACCATCTTTAGCAATATCAGTATAAATAATAGAATGAATATCAGAATCATTAAGTGTTTCAATTAAATCGGTTATTAGCGTTGTCGATTTATGGTACCAACCATCTGTAGCTATAGCTTCAGCTTTGGCATCTAAACCAGCAATAATAGTATTTTGAAACATCGTAGCGATAGAAAATGCTAAGTCAAAATTGGAAATAAATAAGGAGCCTATAATAACATAATTAACACCTGCATCTAGGTAGTAATGTACACTATCAACAGTACGAATACCGCCACCAACTTCGATTGTTAAATTAGTATGTTTACAAATGTTTTTAATCAGTTCAGCATGAACTAAATGGCCATCTCTAGCTCCATTAAGATCAACAATATGTAATCGCTTAGCACCTTGATCTTCAAACATTTGAGCTAATTCAATGGGGGATTGTGGATAGACTGTCACATCGTCATAACATCCCTGCTTAAGTCTTACAACAGACTGGTTAAGCAAATCAATGGCTGGAATGACATCAAACATAAGTTAATCCAGAAAGCGATTTAAAATAGGATAGGACATTAGCAATAGGAATAGACTCTTGTACACGCTTATCTAAGTTTTTTATAGATAATGTTTTCGTTTCAAATTCCTTTTCACCAAAAATAATCATATACTTAGCACCCATTTTTTGTGACAGTTTAATGTGAGAGTTAAAATCAACCTTTGAATAATCAATGCTAACACATAGACCTATATTACGTAAGTCTTCAGCAATATCAATACATTCCATTTGATATTCTTTGCCTAATGCTGCAATATAAACCAAAATAGGTTGTTCTGGTATCACAATATTTTGTTTTTTAAGTAACATGATCAGTCTTTCTATTCCAAAAGCAAACCCAACAGCGGGGCTATGGGACCCCCCTAAATTTTTAATTAAATTATTATAACGGCCTCCTCCGCAAATACTATTTTGGGCGCCTAAATCTTCTGAAACAACTTCAAAAACAGTTTCTGTATAGTAATCTAAGCCACGTACAAGTGTCGGTTTATATTCAAAGGGAATAGCAAGATGATCTAAGTAACTAATAACAAAATTAAAATGATCTTTAGATTGTTGGCTTAGCGCTTCTCTCATATCAGGTAAACCAGATAAGTACGTTTGTAAGGTTTCATCTTTGCTATCCAGCATTTTAAGAGGATTATGTTTAAATTTTTCTTGCAAGTTTTCGGATAACTGACTTAAATTTGAAGCTAAAAACTGCTTGATACGAGCTTCGATAACAGGTCTGCAAGTATCAGAACCAACAGAATTAATATAGATTTTTATGTTTTTTAGACCTAAAGATGTAAATAAACGATAACTCATTGTGATAACCTCGGCATCTGAAAAAGGATGATCAGAGCCAATGGATTCAACTCCAATTTGATGAAACTGGCGATAGCGGCCTGCCTGTGGACGTTCATAACGAAACATAGGGCCTGTATAAAATAGCTTAGAGTGCTGGGAAGATCGTTTAAGATTATTGGTAATATAAGCACGAGCCACAGGTGCGGTACCTTCGGGTCGAAGTGCTAAGTCACGGTTGCCTTTATCTGTAAAGGTATACATTTCTTTTTTTACGATATCAGATTCACTAATAACACGATTAAAAAGACTTGAAGATTCAAATATGGGGGTACGAATTTCATTAAAATTATATAAGCAAAATATTTTTTTTGCTGTTTGTTCAACAAAATTCCAATATTTAATTTCTTCAGGAAGAATATCTTGTGTGCCACGAGGTAATGAATAATCCATAATTTATATATAATAGGCGAAAAAAAGAAAAAAATAAATTCTGTTATGTATTTCTTAATTAGTCTAAAAACTTTATACTATTACTAACAATCATATTTAAAAGAGTTAATACTATGAAATATTCACAATTATTTATACAAACATTTAAAGAAACACCCGTAGATGCGCAGATAATATCTCATCAGTTATTACATCGGGCAGGATTTATCCAAAAGTCTGGTGCTGGATTATATAATTACTCACCATTAATGGTGAAAGTAATTCAAAATGCAATGACGATTATTCGTGAAGAGCTCAGTAAGATAAATGCGTTAGAGGTAAGCTTGTCATTAGCAACACCAGCAGAGTTATGGAAAGAATCCAATCGTTGGGAAGAGCTAGGTGATTTGATGATCCAATTTAAAGATCGTTTAGATCGGGATTTATGCTTGAGCCCAACCAATGAAGAGGCGGTGGTTGATTATTTTCGAAAGGTAGCAAAAAGTTATAAACAATTACCTGTAAATTTATTTCAAATTAATACTAAATTTAGAGATGAGATTAGACCCCGTTTTGGGCTGATGCGAGCAAGAGAATTTGCCATGAAAGATGCCTATAGTTTTCATGTTGATAAAACCTGTTTAGATAATACCTACACAGCAATGTTTGATGCTTATTCACGTATATTTGAGAGAATGGGCCTTAATGTGATGGCTGTCGAAGCAGATGGAGGGGCTATGGCAGATAGTGGTGCCAAAACACATGAATTTCATGTCTTAGCAGATACAGGCGAAGATGAATTGATAGTTTGTAAAGAAGAAGGATGGGCTGCTAATAGTGAGATGGCTCAAACAAAACGACCTGATATAACCTATAATGATTTACAAGGACCTATAGAATTAGTAGAAACAAAGAATAATCATACGATCCAAGAATTAAGCCTTTTTTTAAACGAAAAGGAGAGTCATTGTTTAAAATCAGTTGTATTAAAAGGAAAAAAAGAACATAAACAAGCCTACATTATGGCCTGTTGCTTAGGCGATGATGAGATCAATATATCAAAGTGTATGAAACATAGTGCTATAACGCAGCTAGAATGTGCTAACGAGGATGATTTAGACACATTAGGCTTAACAAAAGGTGTGGTAGGGCCGGTAAAACTAGATCATAAAGAGATTCACATTATAATAGATTCACATGTGAAGGAAGAAGCTAGTTTTATTGTTGGGTCCAACAAAAAAGGATTTCATATAAAAAATGTGACAATTAAAAGAGATATCGCTACCTATCAACAAGCTGATATTCGTATGGCTAAAGCACATGATGTGAGTATGAATGGTAATAGTATAGACCTATGTAGAGGCATTGAGGTAGGTCATATTTTTCAGCTTGGAGATAAATACACAAAAGCATTAAAAGCGAGCGTGTTAGATCACCATGGTAAATCACTATATCCCTTAATGGGATGTTACGGCATTGGTGTGGGAAGAGCGATTGCTGCTGTTGTAGAGCAATTAGCAGATGAAAATGGCATTGTTTGGCCGAAGGCATTGGCCCCTTTTTACATCGCTATTATTCCTCTTAAATCTAAAGATGAGATCATTGCAAATGCAGCTCAAAGGCTTTATGAAAAGGCTCAAGGTATGGGGATGAATGTCATTGTTGATGATAGGCATGTATCCCCTGGTTTTAAGTTTAAAGATGCAGACTTAATGGGGTTTCCGATACAAATTATAATTGGGGAAACATTTAAAGAGGAAGAAAGCGTAGAAGTAAGATGGCGACAATCCGGGAAAAAAGAAAAAGTTAACATGCATGACTGTTTGAAAAAACTAAAAGAAGAAAGGTTTTAAAGCAAGCATAATGAGTTTTAGTATTATTCCAGGTGTTTTTCTTATCATATTAGTCATTTTATCTGGGGTGGATGACCCTGTAAGTAAACAAGAAAAAAAAAGCTTTATAAATAAACAGCTGTTTTCATCAAAAAAACCAATAGGAATGTTAGATCAAAAAGAATCAGACCAGAAAACAATTTATAATTATATAACCTCTAAGTTTAAAAAAGTTTCAATTGATGATGCAAAAAATATTGCAGAAGATTTAGTAAATTATGGAAAAAAACATAATGTTGATCCCAAATTTGCGGCAGCTGTCATAGCACGAGAATCTGGCTTTAAAAAAGATGCTGTAAGCGTAACAGGTGCCAAAGGTCTGGGGCAAATTAAGGATTTTAATTATAAGGATTTAAAAATAAACGATCCGTTTAATATTAACCAAAATGTTAACGGGACGATAAAATATTTAAAAAAAATGATAAAAAAATGGAATGAAAATAATGACCAAGTTGTTGTTGAAAAAGGAGGTCATCAACAGGGTTCTAAAAAGAAACTTGTAGATAAAAAAGATCATTTAAAATTAGCACTTGCCTCATATTACAAAGGATTTACAGCAGTGAAACAGACAGGCGTGGATCAAAAAACACAAAAATACATTGAAGATATATTAGATTACTATCAGGAAATTTCAAATTCAGAAGAACGGTAATAATAAAATTGTAAAGGTATAAAAAAACTTTTATTATGCGTAATAATTTAGTATAATATCCAGGTTTAATTTTATTGAATTTGACGTATTGTATTTTAAAGGAGGTTCATAATGATGAACGAAGGAACAAGTATTGGTGAAATTGAAGAGGTTGAAAACTTTGATTTAAAGAGTAACAATGAGAAGCAGAATCAAGATTATGAGCTTAAAGCAACTAAAATTGGAGAAATATCAGAGTTTGAAAAAGAGTTTATTACAGAAAGCGTTGAGCCTAATAATAGCGATATAAAAGAAAAAACTATAAAAAAGAATTCAAAAAAAGGTTTAAAAAACGAATTAGAGAAATTTTTAGATGAAGAAACCGCTCAAGTATTTGACTATGAAGATGGCGATGTTATTGAAGGAACCGTACGATCTGTTGAAAAAGCAGGTGTGTTAGTAGATTTTAATTTTAAATCAGATGGCTACGTTTCAAATTCTGAATTAGGCTATGATGAAGAGGGTAAAACAGAGGTATTAGAAGCCGGACAAAAAGTTCCTTTTTTTATTGATAAATTAGAAACAAAAGAAGGCTATTCATTACTATCAAGAAAAAAAGCACAAATAGAAGAGTCTTGGGATTTTTTAACACAGGCCATTAAAGAAAGAGAGACCGTAACGGTATCTGTTATATCAAAAGTAGAAGGTGGATTGGTAGCATCCTATCAGTCTATTCGAGGATTTATACCCGCATCCCAAATAATAAAAGAAAATGATTTAGGCCTTGACCAGTTTATTAATTCAACAATGCTAGTAACTGTTTTACAGGCCGATAGACGTAGGCGAAAAGTAATTTTTTCTTCTAAAGCAACAAAATTATCAAACAAGCAACATGCAGGCAAACTATTAGATGAATTAGAAGTTGGTCAGATTAAGAAAGGGAAAGTAACAAGTATCAAAAAGTTTGGTGTATTTGTTGACTTAGGCGGCATTGAAGGCTTAATTCATATTTCTGAATTATCATGGTCTAGAGTAAATAACCCAGGGGATATTGTATCATTAGATGATGAAGTAGACGTCTTTGTTTTAGGGGTTGATCGTGAAACAAGACGTATTTCATTAGGCATGAAGCAATTAAGTGAAGATCCTTGGGTAAAAGCGGGCTCTAACTATAAAATTGGTGATTTTGTAGAAGGTGTTATAACACGAATCGTTCCATTCGGAGCTTTTTTAAAAATAAATGATAATATCGAAGGCTTAATTCATATTTCTGAAATATCCTATGATCATATTGAGAAAGTGGAAAATATTTTAAATGTTGGAGAGACCATTAAAGCAAAAGTTATCAAACTAATTATTGATGAACAAAAAATTGGATTAACACTTAAATACGAAAATGAAAAACACGATAAGACTAGCGATGATACAGAAAGCGATGAAAAGAATTTAATAGAACAAGATCCAACAAACGAGTCTGAGACAATAATTAACTCTAAGGATATAGTAGACAACGATAACATGAATGATGGGGAAGCTAACATTGAAAAAGAGCAAGTAGATCAAACAACAATAGAAGATACTGAAAAAACAATAAATACTGAAGATATAGTAAACAAAGATGACATCAATGATGCAATAGAAAGCAGTAAACCCGATATAGAAGGCAGCCTAAAAGAAGATGGTAGTAACGATGATAATGATCAAGAGATTCAAGACGTAAAAGAAACCTAACGTATCATTTTGTTAAACTTTTTTAAACGGAAGAAAAAAAAAGTTGGATTATTCTTAAGTGGGGGAGCGGTCCGAGGTATCGCTCACATAGGGGTATTAAAAGCATTTGAAACCTTTAAGTATCCTATTGATATTATTTATGGGACAAGTTCCGGTGCCATTGTAGGGAGTTTATATTGTAGTGGAATTAACGCGGATGGGTTGTATAAGATAATGAAAAGCGTATCCATTCGTGATTTTATTAAGTTTAAGTTATCGCGTCAGGCATTGTTTTCTTCAGAAGCTATCCAACTATTTATTGAAAAACATATTGGAAAAATAAGATTTAGGGATCTAAAAATTCCATTAGGTGTTTTTATGACAAACATTAAGACAGCACAATCTGAGTTAATCATGGATCCAGATGCAAGTGTAGCAACGTATGTTCGAGCAAGTTCAAGTATACCCGGTGTTTTTACGCCAACTGTTATTAATAATGAAACCTATATTGATGGAGCGTTAGGCTATGATCAAGAAATAAATGTTAATAAAAAATGTGATATAAGCATTGCATGTAATGCAATTTCACAAAAAGAGTTAATAAACATACCGAAAACAATGCATGAATTAATGGATCGTTCGATAGAATGTTTAATGGTTTCAAAATCAAAGTATCAAGCAAGTTATTATGACTTACAATTTAATGTTATAGAGCAATCGATGTCATCAATTGATTTTAAAAATCGCGAAAAACTAGTAGACTATGGGTTTAACTGTATAGAAAAAAACAGAAGAAAAATTGAGGCGATATTATAATGCATCACCCAAATAAAGATGGGTTTTTTGGAAATTACGGAGGGATGTTTGTACCAGATACATTAATGCCTGCGTTAGAGGCGTTACTAAAATGTTATGAACGTATTAAAGATGATTCAGCATTTACAGAAGAGTTAGCGTATTATTTACATCATTTTGTAGGACGACCTAGTCCTCTTTATTTAGCAAAGAATATATCAAAAAAGTTTCATAAAACCATTTATTTAAAACGAGAAGATTTAAACCATACAGGCGCTCATAAAATTAATAATACATTAGGTCAAATTTTATTAGCAAAAAAAATGGGTAAAACACGAATTATTGCTGAAACGGGTGCCGGTCAGCACGGAGTCGCAACAGCAACTGTATGTGCGTTAATGGGGATGCCTTGTGATATTTATATGGGCTCTAATGATATTGAAAGGCAATCATTAAATGTGAAACGAATGACATTAATGGGAGCGACTATAAATAGTGTTAATACAGGCTCTAAAACATTAAAAGATGCAACGACAGAAGCCATAAGAGATTGGATGAAGCATGTTGAAAATACGCATTATATTATAGGATCAGCTCTTGGGCCGCATCCCTATCCGTTATTAGTTCGTAACTTTCAAAGCATTATTGGTAAAGAAGCAAGAAAGCAAGTATTAGAGCAAGCTGGTACTTTGCCAGATGCTGTTATCGCTTGTATCGGGGGAGGGTCCAATGCATTAGGCATATTTTATCATTTTTTAGAGGATACATCCGTACGATTAATTGGTGTTGAAGCCGCTGGAGAAGGTCTTGAAACGAAGAAACATGCGGCATCGCTTTCCAAAGGCAAGCCTGGCGTTTTACATGGATCATTAAATACCGTATTACAAGATGAGAATGGACAAATACAATTAGCACATTCCATTTCTGCTGGGTTAGATTATCCAGGGGTTGGTCCAGAGTTATGTTATTTAAAAGAAAAGGGACGTCTAGAATCATATGCTATTACAAATCATAAAGCCTTAGAAGGATGTAAACAGTTAGCTGAATTAGAAGGTATTATTGCCGCTTTAGAAACATCCCATGCTTTAGCTCTGTTAGCCGATAAGACTGTATTAAGTGATAATCAAACCATTATTCTTTGTTTATCAGGAAGAGGTGATAAAGATATGGAGACAATTTCAAAGCATGTCTAATTTACTAGAACAGGTATTCAAAGAAAAAGCCTTAATTGCCTATGTTACATTAGGAGATCCCTCTGTAGAGGCAACAATCACGTATTGTAAAGCCCTGATTGATGCGGGTATTAGTATGATTGAAATTGGCTTGCCTTTTTCAGACCCCATTGCAGATGGCCCGATTATTCAGGCATCACATCAACAAGCACTTGCAACAGGAGAGGATGTATCGGTTAATAGGGGCTTCGCATTAATTAAACAATTAAAAGAGTATGCCCCTAATGTTCCTATACTCATCATGGCAGCTACAAATATTATTATGCAATATGGGTATCAATCATTTTTTAAGCAGGCAAACGATGTGAACTGTGATGGTCTAATTATGCCAGATTGTTCATTCGAGATGGTTCAGGCCATTAATCAAATACAACAACCTCCTAACGTTCCTCTGATTAACTTAGTGTCACCTGTATGTGATACAGAACGATTAAAAAATATTGTGACTTACTCTAAAGGATTTATTTATTTAATATCATCAACGGGCATTACAGGAGAACGAAATGAATTTTCAAATAAATTAAAACAGCTTGTAATGGATATTAAAAATATAAAAAATATACCCGTTGCAATTGGGTTTGGAATTAGTCAGCAAGACCATTGTAAGCGCTTATCTCAGTTTGCTGACGGGATCATTATTGGCAGTCATTTTGTGAAATTAATACAAGAAAAACCTTCTTTAAAAGAAGGGATAGATGCTGTTTGTAATCGTGTAAAACAATTTAAAGCGGTTTTATGAGAAAAATTAATTTAATTATTCCGGCTGCAGGAACATCAAGCCGGTTTAAATCAAGCATACCAAAACAATGTCAGGTTATTAATGGAAAAACAGTGTTAGAGCATACATTATTAGCCTTTTCAGATAGTGTACTAGAAGACTGCATCATCGCAATAAATAAACAAACAGAAGAAACAGTGTGTGAGATAGTAAAAAAAATACCATTTCCAGTTCGAGTTGTTATGGGTGGAAAGACGAGAGCTGAGTCTGTACGAGAAGCATTTTTTGTCGCTCAAAAATCAGATATTACATTAATTCATGATGCAGCAAGAATGTGCCTATCTACATCCTTAATAGAAAGAATTATAGAGGCTTCCTTACATTATGACGCTGTTATTCCCACGATTCCGGTAACAGATACGATTAAAAAAATACATAACGATCGTGTACTTCAAACATTAACACGAGATGATCTTGTTTCTGTACAAACCCCACAAGCATTTAAATCTGCATTGTTACGATATGCCTATGAAGAGTATTATGATGAATCCATTACAGATGAAGCAAGTTTAATAGAACGTGCCGGAAAGGCTGTGCATATTGTTAAGGGTGATAGTCATAATATAAAAGTAACCCATCCAATTGATTTAGAATATGTCAGAAGTTACATGCGTAAGCATTATGATGATCAATCAGAGGATCTCCCTTTAAAATAACTAGAAACAAGACCAAGCTGATGCCGATACTTAGTAACCGTTCGTCGTGCTATTGGGATGCCTTTATCGTTTAATAGTAAGCATATTTTTTGATCAGATAGATGGGGATACGTTTTTAAATAATACGCAATAAAAGTAGTGAATTGATCTTTTGTTTTACCAAAATAATTACGTGGACAAAGTATATTTAGAGGGATGGTTCCAAAGTTAGTTTCACAAAATTTAGACGATAAAATTCTGGACACAGTAGAAGGACTTAACGATAGATCGGAAGCAACATCTTTTTGGAGAAGTGGAACAAGATAGTCAGGCCCTTTTTGAAAATACAAAATTTGTTTATTGGCAATATAAGACATTAATGAGTCTAACATATCGCGACGTTGATTAATAAATTGAATCATATCTTTAGCTTTATGATATTTTTCAGTTAAAAACTGTTTAGACTCTTTATCAATATCTTTACTATTAAGTGTTTCTAAATATGTTTCAGATAATGAAATAGAAATACCTTTATCTATTTCTAAATTTTGAATAACAACAGCCCCATCGTTATAGCTTAGTCGAAATGAAGGCGTAATATACGGAGTTATATTAGAATCAAACATCGATCCGGGGTTAGGATTTAAATGTGATTTAATAAAATCAGCTAAAGGAGAAACCCCTTTAAGGGGAATATTACAAGAGCTTGCAATTGATTCATAATGTTGGTTTGCTAAATCCTCAAGGTGAGATTGAGTAACCTTAATTAGTAACGATGATAATGACTCATCATCTAAATCAAGATGATTGATTTGAATTTCAAGACACTCACTTAAGGACCGAGCGCCAATCCCATCTGGCTCAAATTCTTGTAACAATAGTAAGCATTTATTAACAACAGTTGAAGAAACAGAAAGAGATGTTTGTATATGTTTGGATACGCTTTTCCAATTTGATATAAACCCTGTATCATCAAGTGAATCAATTAATAAGGATATAATTTTTTTTTGTATCGCTGTGGCAGAACAATAATTTAATTGAGACAAAGCGAATTCACGAATAGACTGGTAATCAAGATTAGCAATGGTATCCGATAAATGATTATCTGACTCAGTTCGAGATGATGATTTAGATAAGGTTGTTGTCATTAAGCGATCGGGCTGTGAAACATCAATAAAAACATTATCTTGTTGTTCTTGTTGAATATGATCGACTAAATCAGCATAAGATAAATGAAAAATATTAAACATTTGAATGAGTTTTGGATTAAGCGATAATTTGAGAGATTGATGTTGAGTAAATCGAGGTTTAATGTTCATATGAAAATGTTGATTGTACCAATAGTTCATCTTTATTAAGCTGATAGATATTACCTAAATGTGTTGCTGCTAGACCAATCATAGCTGCATTATCCGTACATAAATCAGGCTTAATATGAATTAAATTAAGAGAGGTATCATGAATACGATTTTTAAAAGCATTCATTAAACTTTGATTGCTAGCAACACCTCCACCAATAATAAGATCTTGAATGTTGTAATAGTCACAAGCCGCTAATGTTTTTAAAAGTAAGGTATCAATAACGGTTTTTTGAAAGCTAGCACAAATATCAGCAATATGATTGTGTGGGTTATCTAAGGATTTAATACAGTCTAGAGTTGCTGTTTTTAGCCCTGAAAAACTAAATTCAAAGGGCGAATCTTTCATGGCAATAGGTAATTTAAATGATTCGCTATTTCCTTTTTCAGCTGTTTTTTCAATAATGGGACCTCCTGGATAACCAAGGGATAAGCAACGAGACACTTTGTCAAAGACTTCTCCTGCCGCATCATCACGAGTTTTTCCACAGCATTTAAACGAACCTTCGTTTTCCATTAAAATAAGATCGGTATGTCCTCCTGAGACAATGAGTGCTAAAGCCGGATACTGTAATGACTCTTGATACTGTGTAAATGCATAAATATGGCCATGGATATGATTAACGGGGATTAAAGGAATGTCTAAGGCATAAGAAAGGCTTTTAGCAACAGAAATCCCTACTAACAAACAGCCTTCTAATCCAGGCCCTATTGTAACGGCTATGTGTGAAAGTTGATTAAGTGAAAGCTGCGCTTCTTTTAAACTTAACTCAAGTAAAGAATGAATCGTTTCAGCATGTAAACGAGATGCGACTTCCGGAACAACCCCTCCATAGATTTCATGGGTTTTTTGTTGTGATGATACTAGGTTAGATAAAATAGTAGTTTTATCTTTAATAAGTGCAACAGACGTATCATCACAGGATGTTTCAATAGCAAGTGTGTATGTCATAGGATAACGATTATAAGTAGGCCGTAGTAATTAATCAAGAAAACTAAAGAGCAATATTATCAATCAGCCTAGTTTGATTTAAGTTGCCTGCAAACAAAATTCGATTCCCTGGCTTAATCGTATGTGATGGTAATAAGCTATTAGAATCAACATAAGCAATGTAATCAATATCAATAGATGGTGATAAATGAGTTTGTATTAAGCGATCTAAAGAAGTACGATCTTGAGTGCCATTAGATACGGATTGCTTTGCTAAACATAGGCTTTTATAAATAGAAGATGCTTCCTGTTTTTGAGTATCTGATAAATAGTGATTACGAGAACTAAGGGCTAGTCCATTAGGCTCTCTAATAGTAGGTAGGCTACAAATAGTAATGGGTAAAAAAAGGTTTTGAATACATGTTTTAATAATGAAATATTGCTGATAATCTTTTTCGCCAAAGATTGCAAAGTCAGGAAGAATAATATTAAATAGCCGAATAACAACATTGGTAACACCTGTAAAAAAATGGGGTCGAGATTTTCCGCAATAGCGTGTTGATAATTCGGGAACAGTCACTTGAGTTAACAAGGCGTTAGGCGGATAAATGGTCGAGTCTTCTGGTAAAAATAAAGCACTGACATCAAGATCCATGCATATAGATTTATCGTTTTGAAATGATCTAGGATATTCCTGAAAATCTTCATTAGGACTAAATTGAGTAGGATTTACAAAAATACTAACAATAACCTTATCAGCAAGCGTTTTTGCATAAGAAATTAACGATTCATGACCTTTATGTAAGGCTCCCATGGTGGGAACATAAGCAATTGTTTGGTTTTTATCTTTTAAATTAAATACATAGTCTCTAAGAGGCTCTATATCATAAAATAAGTCCATTATTGATTAGCAAAATACCATAACATCAATGTGATGATAAATGAGATAAGTTTAATCTTCCAATTATACAAAAAAAACCTGATAATTTTTTTGTAAAACATTTATTTTTTCTTCTTTTTAATAATATCAATACAATCATTTACGGTTAACGTATGGGCATCATGCGTTTTTGGAATTTTATAATTTTTTTTATCACTCTTAATGTAAGGGCCATAACGCCCATTTAAAACATCAATTTGGGGATCAACATCAGTAAATGAATTAATAACTCGTTTTTCATCTTCTTTACGTTTTTCTTGAATTAATACAATTGCTTCATCTGCTGAAATGGTTTCTATAGATAGTGTGTCAGGAATAGAAATAAATGATTTTTCATATTTGACATAAGGCCCATATTTACCTCTGTTAACAATAATATCATTACTCTCAAAGCTACCAATAATCTTAGGATAAGCTAATAATGAGAGTGCTTGCGCAAAGGTAATGGTTTTAATATCATAATCATCACCTATACTAGCAAACGTAGGTTTTTCGTCATCTTCGGCTAAACCGAGCTGTACCATGGGCCCATAACGACCAATTTTAACTAAAACATCTTTTCCAGATTTAGGATCTTTTCCAAGATTACGTTCACCAAGAGAGACTTTTTCCATATCTTTATTAGCAATCCCCATCATATCATCAAGGGGTTTATAGTATTTAGAAACAACATCATTCCATTGGTGTTTACCATCTTGTATATCATCTAATTGAGTTTCCATGTTAGCTGTAAATTTTAAATCTAAAATAGTATTAAAAAAGGATTCAAGATGATCATTGGTAGTCATCCCAAGTTCTGAAGGGATTAATTTTTTTTGTTCTTTTGTCACATAACCACGATCTTGAATCGTTGATAGGGTAGGTGCATAGGTAGAGGGACGCCCAATACCAAGTTCCTCTAACTCTTTAACTAAAGAAGCTTCTGAATAGCGAGGAGGCGGTTGTGTAAACTTTTGTTCTGAATTTACTTTTTCTAATGTTAAGGGATCTTGTTTTTGTAATAACGGTAATGTTTTTTCTTGATTGTCATCCTTTTGTTCATCGGAACCCTCAGAATAAACACGCGTAAATCCATCAAAAAATAAGACAGATCCGGTTACACGTAAAAAATAAGACTCCTTACCTTTTGCACAAATAACAACTTGAGTTCGATCATATTCAGCCGCTTTCATTTGTGAAGCGATAAAACGATCCCAGATTAATTTATAAAGTTTAAAGTGATCGGTGGTTAAGTCATTTTTAATCTTTTCAGGAGGAAATGCAGTTGAAACGGGTCGTATAGCTTCATGAGCATCTTGAATATTACTTTTTTTCTTACTTGGTTTTAAACTGCCCCCAATATACTTATCAGAATACGTGGTTGTAATATAATCTCTAGCCGCTTTTTTTGAAGAGTCTGATAAACGAACAGAATCTGTTCTCATATAAGTAATAAGACCCACTGATTCGCCATTAATATCAAGACCTTCATAAAGTTTTTGAGCCATCATCATGGTTTTTTTAGCCGTCCAATTTAATTTGCGAGAAGCCTCTTGTTGTAAGGTTGAGGTAATAAAGGGGACGGGAGGATTACGTTTAACCCGTTTTTTAACAACATCATCAATCGTATAAGTACTAGATTCCAAATGATCTTTGACAGTCTTTGCATCGTTTTCATTGGAAACTTCAAATTTTTCTTTAATAGAATCTTTAGCAACAAGCTTTGCTGTAAAGATATCCTGTTTAGCCGTTTTTAAATCCGTTTCAATAACCCAATATTCTCTTGGAACAAAATCTTGTATTTCTTTTTCACGCTTACAAATAATTTTTACAGCAACAGATTGAACACGCCCAGCACTAAGGCCTCGTTGTATTTTTTTTGATAATAAAGGGCTTAAGGTATAACCAATAAGTCTATCTAAAACACGTCGTGCTTGTTGAGCATAGACAAGATTAATATCAATGGTACGAGAACTGGTAATGGCTTGTTTAATAGCAGCTTCAGTAATTTCATTAAAAACAATACGCTTAATTTTGTCTTTTGGAAGTTTAGTTGCCTGAGCGATATGCCATGCGATGGCTTCACCCTCTCTATCAGGGTCAGTTGCTAGATACACTAGTTCACTATTTTTTGCGGCTTGTTTAATGTCTTTAAGAACCTTTGATTTATCTTTCATCGTTACATACTTAGGTTCAAAATTCTTTTCAATATCGATACCCATCGTTTTACCAGGTAAGTCGCGTACATGCCCAAAGGACGCCATTAAGTGGTAATCTTTTCCTAAAAATTTATTAATGGTTTTACACTTTGCAGGCGACTCAACAATAACAAGATATTTTTTCATGAATGAATTATGGAAATCCTTCAATCGTTTGTCAATTATTTTCTTAAAAATAAAGTCTCTAATGTTGATTTATCATAAAAAATAAATAAGGGCCTACCATGAGGACAGGTATAATTTTGAGGAGATTGAATAAAATCAATTAACAATTTATTAATTTCTTCAGGATAAAGAGTTTGGCCTGCTTTAATAGCAGCACGACAGGCTTGTCTTTGTAAGGTTTCTTTTTGATCTAGGGTTAAATTTCGGGTTGAACCGGGAAACTCTTTAAGTTGGTTGAGTATTGAAATAACCAAGGTAGCAACAGATGATTTTTGAAATATATTGGGGATTTCACGAACGATTAATTGATCAGGTCCAAATGGCTCAATACTAAAATTTAGATCTTTAAAATAGTCTTTTTCAGATTCAAAAATAACCATTAGATCTAAAGAAACATCAATAACTTCTGATAATAATAAAACTTGTCTAGCGGTTTGGCTAGAAGCATGCGTTTTTATATCTTCATATAAAATCCGTTCATGAACAGCATGTTGATCAATTAAATAAGCCCCTGTAGGTGTATTTAAAAAGATATAGGTATTTAAGACTTGAATATAATCTAATTTAGGTGATGTATGAGATGACTTATCTTGAGAGAGAGGGGTTAATAAATTAGGAAGAGCATGACTAACATCTGGGTTAACGGGATCAGGTCGGTTATCAACTATCTGCCATGGGGATATGACTTGATTATTCTGTGAGGATAGATGCGTACGTGTTGGGCTGGACGTATTATCTAATGATGTAGAATGCGTTTGTAGAGGGTGATGTGTATGAACAATGGGTTCAAGAGGGCTTGTATGTTTATGTGAGGATTGCAAACTCATCATAATAACTTTAGGAATACAATCAAAGAGAAAGCCTGGATTTACAAATTTAATGTCTGCCTTTTGAGGGTGAATATTAACATCAATTAAGGACTGTTCAATGTTAATATCTAAAATTGCCAGTGGAAAACGGCGTTGAGCAATCATATCACGATAACTGTCTGTTAGCGCTTTCATAATAAGATTATTTTTGATAAGACGGCCATTAACGGTAATAACTTGTTTATTCCGATTAGAAAATGTTAAGGTTGGATCCGAAATATACCCCTTAAATGTGATAGGGCCAATAGTCTCATGAACAGCAATACAACTATCTTTAAGAGATTTCCCATATAAGAGAATCATAAGTTGGTATAAATCATTAATACCGGTTGTATTTAATGTTTCTTTGCCATCCGCTATTAAAACAAATGAAACCTGGGAATGAGCAAGACTAAACTGAATACAATAATCAAGAATATAAGATAATTCTGTAGCATTTTTTTTTAAGAACCGTTGTCGAACCGGCAAATCATGAAATAGATCGATAATGGTAAGGGTTGTTCCTTGCGCATGAGTTGTTTTTTTGATAGCACTGATCGTATCTTTATAAGCCGAAATTTCATAAGCAGATTCATTTTTTTGTTTAGAGGTAATGCTAAGGTGTGCACAATGGCTAATACTAGACAAAGCTTCCCCTCTAAAGCCGAATGATTGTGTTTCATAAATATCCTCAAGAGATCGTATTTTAGAGGTGGCATGACGTAAGGGGGCTAGCGCTAAGTCATCTTTATGAAACCCATCTCCATTATCGGTAATACGAATTAACTGTTTTCCGCCATCTTTAACCTCGATTGTAATAGAAGAAGCATTGGCATCTAAGGCATTTTCAATGAGTTCTTTAACAATAGAGGCAGGTCTATCAATAACTTCACCTGCAGCGATTTTATTAATCGTAACCGAGTCTAATTGTTGTATACGTGCCATTGTAGCTTTATTATAACAAAGCAATAAGTTTCATAACATAAAGTCTTCGGGGTTATGATAAGATAATGTCAAATAAGGTAAACTAACAGCATGACTTCTTCATTAAAAATTATGATTAGTGCCTGTGAATTATCAGCTGATAATTATGCAGGCGAGTTAACCAAAGCACTATTAAAACAAGATCCAAGCTGTAACATCTTTGGAGTAGGTAGTCATGCTTGTAAAAAGGCTGGTATGGATGTTCGTTATGATATATCAGGTTTATCAACTGTCGGGATCATAGAACCCATACGATTTTTACCAAAACTATATCAATCCCTAAACCATATTAAACAATTATTAAACGATGAAAAACCCGATATATTTATTCCTATCGATAATCAAGGCTTGCATATAGAATGTTGTAAGTATGCAAAAAAGATAGGGGTTAAAACGGCCTATTATATAGCCCCACAACACTGGCATTGGGGAAAAAAGAGTGAGGGGATTAAAGTTGCATCTATAGTAGATCATATATTAGCTATTTTTAAACAAGAAGCCGAGTTTTATAAAGCCTGTGGAGCCAATGTCACATATGTTGGACACCCCATCATAGATCGGATAAGACCCTTTCGAGATAACACACAAAAAAAATCTGCTTTAGCAATTTTTCCTGGCTCTAGATTGCAAGAAATTGAACGCTTATTACCCATATTAATTAAAGCCTCAGCTATTTTAGAAAAGGAACTTCACTTAAATACTATTATTTCAATTGCATCACCTCAGTATGCCGATATGATTAAATCGTTAGTTAAACGTTATACGACAAAGCCAGTAAGCTATCATGAGGGATCTAGTTTAGAGCTAATTTCAATGTCATGTTTATCATTGGTTAGCTCAGGGACGGTGAGTTTAGAACATGCGTTAATGGGGGTGCCTCATGTCGTGACCTATAAATTTAATCCAATAACATATTGGATAGCAAGCACATTTTTTAAGAAGACCTTAGCGAAAATACCCTTTATGAGTATGCCTAATATGATAGCAAACAAAGAAATTTTTCCAGAGTTATTGCAAAAAAATGTTACGGTAACAAAGTGTGTTAAAAATGCAAAAAAGATTTATGTAAATCATACTGACAAAACTCAAAAAGACTGTGAATTAATATGGACACATTTAAATACAGGTATTGTTGCTGACTTAGCAGCAACAACATTATTAAGTATTATTTAAGGTAATAACTAGGACTTAAGCAGGTTCTAATCCTATTTTTTGTGTTTGTGCATTATAAATAGATTCATCAAGTTCATTTTCACTTTTTGAAACAATAACAGTGACCATACAATCACCAACAACATTAACCGTTGTTCGTGCCATATCTAATACACGATCAATACCTGCAATTAAAGCAATCCCTTCAACAGGCAATCCAACCGAATTAAGCACCAATGTTAACATGATTAACCCTGCTCCTGGAACACCAGCTGAACCAATAGAAGCTAAGGTAGACGTAAGGATAATCGTAATATAATTACCCACTGATAAATCGATACCGTATGCTTGTGCAATAAATAAAGCGGCTACACCTTGATACATAGCGGTACCATCCATATTGATAGTTGCTCCAAGAGGAAGCACAAAACTAGATAAATTATCAGATACACCTAAGTTTTTTCTTGCACACCGAATAGTAACAGGCAGGGTTCCTGAGCTACTAGCGGTACTATATGCAATCGCTAATGCATCAACAATACCTTTAAAAAAGTTAATTGGGTTTAATCGTCCAACAAAGGCAACGGTTCCGGATAAGGTAAATATAGCATGAATAATACATCCCAAATAAACACCAAATAAGACCTTTAATAAAGGAAGTAGTACGCTAAGACCATATTTTTGAGAGATAAAGGCCATTAAAGCAAAAACACCATAGGGAGCCAACTCCATAACAATGGCTGTTAATTTGTACATGGCTTCCGCAATGGCATCAATAACATTGACGAGAGGATCTGCTTTTTTACCAACTAGGTTAAGTGATAAACCAAATAAAATAGCAAAGACGATAATCGGTAAAACCTCACCTTTGGCCATCGATTGGATAGGATTGGAGGGAACTAAATTAACAAGCGTTTCTGAAAACGGCTGCACTTCTTTTGTTTGCGTAATGGTGGCTTCTCCAAGATCAACACCCGCACCCGGTTTTAATACCGTACCAATGGTAAGTCCAATCGTGATAGCAACCGCTGTCGTAATAAGATACAAAGAAAACGTTTTCATTCCAATACGACCTAATTTCTTTGGATCTTTCATGCCGGTGACCCCAACAACTAATGATGAAAAAATAAGCGGAACAATAAGCATTTTTATGGCTCGAATAAAAACATCACCAAGAGGCTTTATATTAGCAGAAAAAGTAGGGAAGAAGATCCCGCAAATAACACCTAGTAGTAATCCCAATAAAATTTTTGCCCATAACTTCATTCTAAACCTCCGAAAAAACTAAATATAATTTACACAACTAATAAAATTGAATATATGAACTATAGATTAATCCATTATAAAATAAAAATCAATTTATCTTGTTAATTAGTGCCTGAAAATTTATTATATATATAAGTAAAATAGACGTTACATAAATAAAAAAAGTAATTGGGATTAAATTGGTTATTAAAATAATAAATTTTAAATTCACTAAAATGGAAGGAGAAAGGAAGAAATGTTAAGAAAAGATTATATTAAGCAATCACAAGAATCAGAAACATTATTAATACATGAATTATCACGTGTAAAAGCCAATCAAGGAGAAAAGATTATTCGATTTGGGTTTGGGCAATCTCCATTTTTACCACTAAACAGTGCTATTGAATCATTACGAAATCGTGTAGAGCACAAAGAGTATGTGAGTGTTCAGGGATTAGAAGAATTACGAGAAGCCGTTGCAACCTTTCATAACCATTATGATAAAATCAACATTGTTGCTGATAATGTTTTAGTTGCACCAGGATCTAAAATATTAATTTATTCTATCATTGCAGCCTTTAATGATGCTGATATCTTTCTTATTACGCCATCATGGGTATCGTATGAACCACAGGCTAATTTAGCAAAATTACCAGTTACACGTATCCAAACAAACTTTGAAAATCGTTGGCGATTACTACCATCTGAATTAGAAAGAGCGTGTGAACAACGTGAAAATAAAGATAGACCGATTGTTATGGTATTTAATTATCCAGGAAACCCTGATGGCTTAACTTATACAGAAGCTGAACTAGAAGCATTAACAGTAGTTTTTAGGAAATATAATATTTTAGTAATATCCGATGAAATCTATGGCCTATTAAATCATCAGGGCAAGCATCTTAGCTTGGCACGGTTTTATCCAGAAGGCACGATTGTAACAACGGGATTATCAAAATGGTGTGGGGCAGGAGGATGGCGCTTAGGGGTGGCTTTATTGCCAACTACCATCGAAGAAAAGTTGAAAAAAACCATAATAGGGATTGGATCAGAAACCTATTCTTGTGCATCAACACCGGTTCAGTATGCAGCCATTGATGCGTATCAAGTTGGAGAAAACGTCGATGCCTACTTAGCACATCAACGTCGTATTTTAAGTGTATCAGGTAATTACGTATGGAAAACAGTAACAGAAGCCGGTATTAATGTGCATCAACCGGAGGGCGGTTTTTATTTAACCTTAGATTTTGAACCATTTCGTCATGTATTAAAGGCCAAAAATATTGAAACAAGTAAAGATGTTTGTGGGTCATTAATTGATCAAAAAGAGGTCGCCATGTTGCCAGGAAGTGTGTTTGGTTATGATGATGATGTCTTAACAACACGGTTATGTTATGTCGATTTCGATGGGGTTGCTGCGATGAAAGCATCAGAAGCGATAGGTTTGGATAAACCATTACCAGAGGATTTTTTGCAAACATATTGTCCGAATGTGATTGAAGGAAGTAAACGTATTACCGATTGGGTACGGTAAGCGTGTGATAGAATCAACGTTATTTAAAGATATTGAAATAGTAACACCGGATGGGGTTTATCAGGGTGATCTATTAATTAAAGAAGGTAAAATTGCGGCCATTGAACCTATCATCAATGAGACCGCAGAAGAGATCATTCAGGAAACAGGGCTGACAATACTACCTGGTGTGATTGACCCTCATGTTCATTTTCGTGATCCTGGGGCAACACATAAAGAAGATTTAGAGTCTGGTTCAAAAGCGGCAGCTTCTGGAGGTGTAACCAGTTTTTTTGATATGCCAAATACCAATCCTGCAACGATTTCGGTAGAAGCCATGCAAGCTAAAAAAGATTACGCATCAACAACATCACTAGTGAATTATAATTTTTTTATAGGAGCAACAGCCGATAATGTAACAGCCTTGCAGGACGTTGAAAATGTGCCGGGTATTAAAATTTATGTAGGGTCATCCACAGGATCCTTATTAGTAGATCAAGATGAGGTTTTGGACCAAATATTTCGTGATACAAGTAAGTTAATAGCGGTACATTCTGAAGATGAAGCGATGATTCAGGAAAAAATGAAAGAATTTGAGGGGACAACTAACGTACTAGATCATGAAAAAATTAGATCAGCAGAAGGTGCGTTAAAGTGTACTCAGTTTTTATGTGAGTTAGCGTTAAAACATAAACATAGATTACATATTTGTCACTTAACTACTAAGCAAGAAGTTGATTATTTAAAATCGTTAGGTGCACAATCACTAATTACTACAGAAGTTACACCACAACATTTGTTAACATTTAGCCCAGATATTTTAAATAAATGGGGGACAAAAGCTCAAATTAACCCACCCATTCGATCTAGGGAACATCAAAAAGCTCTATTTCAAGCGTTAAAAGAGGGTGTTATTCA
>PBBX01000023.1 GCA_002716725.1 bacterium
ATAAAAAAATTAAAACCATTCAAGCTGTTGGTTTGGGTTATATTAAATTAGGACAAAATGCCACTACCTTAAGTGGAGGGGAAGCTCAACGTGTTAAATTAGCCAAAGAATTAAGTAAACGAAATACAGGCAAAACACTCTATTTACTAGATGAACCAACAACAGGATTACATTTTGAAGATATAAAATGTCTATTACAGGTTCTCAATCAACTCGTTGACGCAGGTAATAGTCTCATTGTCATCGAACATAATCTTGATGTTATAAAAACCGCAGATCACATCATCGATATTGGCCCTGAAGGAGGCGATAACGGAGGCCAGATAATAGCAACAGGGTCTCCTGAAGATATCACAAAAATTAAAAAAAGTTATACCGGCCAATGGTTAAAACCTTTATTAAATGTAGCTAAAAAAAAAATAAAAAAAATCTAACTCTCAAAACACAGCTAAATCATCGATAAAAACTCAAAAAAACTACCTGCTATTTTGAGTTTAAAAATGTTTAAAGTTTCCTTAAAAAACCCATTATTAAAACGATTCATATGAAATATAAACATTTTCTTGGCGTAATAGGGCTATTATTAAGCATATTCACACTAAAACTATTTGCAGTTCCCACCACCATTACAACGAATAATGCACAAGTAATAATAACAGCAAATAGCGAAACCCGATTTGGACACTCCGTGACATTTCTTGGAACATTAGTCCAAGGAGAAAGCCCCTTTTATGCTATTTCTGAACCCCTAAATAAAGATAATGGAAGCGTGTATATCTTTCAAACATCCGACTTTTCTACAGATCTAAGCACCCAAAATGCCGTTGTTTCATTAAATAACACAACAGGAACTAACGATGAATTCGGACTGTTTATAACAGGGGGTGGTGATGTTGATGGAGATGGCTTAGATGATTTTATCATTACCAGTCCAGGATCAGGTGAAATTAAACTATATTTAGGAAAAGGTTACCCTGAAGGCAATAACCAGTGGACTAGTAATGATATCAAAACATTTACATCAACCTTTTTAACATCTCATGGAGATGGCGACTCAAAACATTCAGCATCCACAGTCTCGATAGCCGGCGATTTAAATGGAGATGGATTAGATGATATTGTTATTGGAGCGCCGATAGAAGACAGTCCCAACAATCCTAGTGGAAGAGTCTATATAGTGTTTGGATCCCCATCATTAACAGGAGGAGCTCTAGAAACAAATGCCAATAAAATTATTACAGGAACCATAGAAGCCGATCAAGTAGGCTATAGCGTTAGCATCATCAATGACACCAATCAAGATGGCTATGATGAATTATTAATTGGCAACTATGATAGCACTCCAAGTTCAGAAAAAGGATATCAAGCCTATTTATTTTATGGCACCTGGACCAACTTTGCTGATACATCACAGGTAACAGATGCCGATGCTATTTTTTATTCAAAAAGCAACAATAATGACGGTAGCGATTGGTTTTCCGAAACAGTAGCCAGTATTGGCGATATCAATGATGATGGGTACGGAGACTTTGCTATAGGCGCTCCTAATGCAAATTCAAATAAAGGAAAAATTTACCTATATCTAGGCTCCGAATCAAAACTAACCCATACAGAAGCTGGTGAAGATTCTCCGATTATCATCAATGCTACAAACAGTTATCTTTTAGGCTTACATGGAATATCGGGAGGCTATGATTATACAGGCGATAGTATTGCCGATTTGATTATTAACGATCCTAACCAAAACTCAGGCATAGAATCAACCTATATCGTATCAGGAAAAACAAGTAACGTTAACTCGATTAATTTGGAAACTGATGAATCCGATGAATCCCACGAAATATATAAAATCACCCATAGCACTACTTCCAATGATTACTTTTCATTTTCTACAACATCAGGATCTGATATATCCAATGATGGTATTACGGATCTACTCATTGGATCCAATATTCTTGAAGAAGTTTATCTATTTGAATTAGTTACCAACAATAGGATAGCAACCGCTAATCCTACCGAAGGTGGCACCATAACATTATATTCTGATGAAACATATGAAACTGTCACAACAACCTTTAAAGTAGGTGATTGGGTTTATATTCAAGCAAATACACAGGATCCTCAATCATCAACCCCCAACCTACTACCCTTACTAGTAACACATAATAATACAACAACCGCATCCTTGTTAATTCAAAGCATAGAAACAGATAATGATACAGGCATCTACCGCGATAAATTTAAATTAGTTAGAACAAGAACCAACCCATTTGTATCGCAAGTAAAAGCCAATAAAGGACAAACTATTACCATAAAATCCCCTTACCTAGAAACCTTTACCACCTCATTAACGGTTGAAAACTCAACCCCCACCCTATCTCAAATCATAGCAAAACAAGTTGGGACAGGGTTTGAAGATACATCCATAGAAATTAGTTATTTTTTACAAGATATGGATAATGACATTGTAACAATATTTCCAGAATACAGCATCAATGACACCAATAATTGGCAACATTTCAACAACAAATCCGGATCCCAAGTAAGCAATATAACAGCTATTCAAGCCTATGATTTAGGCCAATTACGAGAATCCGATAGTACTAAAATAAAATGGACTAATTTAAGCAACTTAAATGTAACCATGAATATAAGGATCCAAGTAGGAGATGGCACCAATACATCCAATATTGTAACCCTAGCACCTCTTAAAATTGATAATATAGCACCAGATAGCCCCCGATTTGATCCACCAACAACAGAACGAATTTCAATAACAAAATATGCATCTATTAACATTATTACAGCCAATGCCGAAGCAGAATCAACCGTTTCCTTATTCAAAAACAAAAATGAATTAGCCATAAAAACAGCCAATGCCGATTCTCAAGGCATCGTAACATTTAACATCGAAATTGAAGGGGATGTAGGTACCACACAAGAAATATACCTTAAAGCAACCGATACAGTAGGACTAACATCAGATTGGTCAAATACCTTAATTATTGAGTTAGGCCCGGTAGACTTAAGCATTGATAGCCCCTTTCAAGCAACTGCCACTATTCCTTATGGGGCAACTGAAAATGAGATTTTATCATTGGCACTAACACCATTTACCCCTAGTTCTGATCCACCAAGCTATCTCCATAAAGCCGGACTATCATTAATAGGCGCTAAAAAAACAACAGGCCCTTTTGATTTAAATTGTCCTATAACAGTGTCATTCCCAACCCCATTAGAGATTACCGATAATGTAAAAGTATTTTATTTTAATCCCAACTCATTATCATGGGACTTAGAAAGCACTATTGTAATTACATCGCTGTCTCAAACATCCATCACCTTTTATGCACCCTACTTAGGACACTATAGTATTGCTCAACATGATTTTCCAGAATCTCCTTCAAATACCTCCCTCAAGATCAATAATTCGACTATTAAAGATAACGAATACTACCCATCCTCATTTACCATAAGCACAATCCTATCTGATGATGCAAAACTTTCTTCGTACACATTATCCATTTCATCATCACAAAATGATATTTATAAAGAACAAAAAGAACAAAATATTAATGTAACCTCTAAAGATATTAGTTTTGAAGTAGAAAACTTACCAAATGGAACCTATACGATTCGCTTAGTTATTATTGATGAGCATAATAATCAAACCGAACAAACCCATACCATTAAAATAGATACCTCTATCATCATATTTACAAATCTTCATGGTCCTAATCCATTTAATCCATTACAAACCCCATTAATAATAGGTACCAATATTTCAATACCAGTCGATGAATTTGCAATTATTATTGTTGATCAATCTGGAAACACCATGTGGGAATACCATGATTCAAATATCCTTGGAGGTTACTTTACAACCGAGTGGAATGGCTATGATAAAAACGGAAATATCGTGCAAAATGGCATTTACTACGCGTACTGTTTTATGAAAAAGAACTCAACCACCAAAAAAGAACGATTAATCATTGCCGTCCTAAAATAACCAAACAAAGTCATGAAACTATTACATTTTTCCTTGCTAACGATTCTTAAAAAAACAAATACCATACGCCCCTTATTAATACCCATCATACTATGCTTAACCACCCAAATCACTGCATCCGTATCAACCATTTACGACTCGCATGGCACAAAATCAAATGGTATGGGAGGAACATACACCTCAATAGATGATAGCAGCGAAGCTATTTATTATAACTGGGCAATCCCAACATCAAAACATTATCTAGAATGGAAGTTTGAACAATCAAACAAATTATCAACCAAATACTACAATATCAGTATTAACAATCCCTTATCATTAAAAAATATGAGAATAGCACTCCTTTATAGCGCAATCCCCAACATTTTAGAAACAACTTTAAATGAACAAAACCAACCAATAACAACCGGCCAATCCTTTAACCAATCATTATACACCTTATTTTCTAGTTATACGCTGCCCAATAAATGGGTCAACATAGGCTTAAGACATACCTTCTACTACGAAAAAATATATAATGATTATGGTCTATCCAATCAAGTTGATATCGCTCTTTTTAAACCCATCAAAATATTTAATATCCCTCTTAACCTAGGAAGTACCATACATAATATCTCAAAATCAACCATCCACTGGAGTACCAATTACAATGATATAAGCAATCGAATCTATTCCGCTACAATTAGTAGTTCCCTATTACAAAAAAAACTACTGATTGCCTTTAGTAAATACTATTCTAGAAACAATTATTATAGTTCCAATCGATATGGACTTAACTATTATATCTATGGAAATCCTAACACCAATCCCTATAGCTCAGTCTATGCTGGCTATAATAAGAATATTATAACATTAGGTAGTAGTTTAAATGTAGATGGATGGATATTAGATTACACCTGGGCCTATTATAATCCGTTTTCAAATAGTAATACCTCTGAAGCAATCAACGAACATCGATTATCAATAGGAAAAAATTTTAAACCCTTCCAAAAAATATACTTACAAAAACCAAAAACTACCAATATCGATCCATCATTATTTATAAAAACAAAAAAAGTATCCACTATCGATACATCCATTATTGCAAATGCCCAACTAACATTAGATTTTAATAATAATGAATGCCGTTTTTTTCTATCTCATATTAATAAATCAATGGAACATAAATTTAATGGAAAATTCGTTATTGAAGAAATTAACTATACAATTAATCTACCTATTTTTTGGACAATTAAACCGCCTAACACCAATGAAGTTATTATGATTATAATCGAAAAAACAGAATCAAATAAAACACACATTAGTGGATTTTTATCCGACACCATCTCCTTATTTTTAAATAATACTCAACTAACAACTATTAATGCTGACCAATCATTTTATCAAAAAATTGATACAACAAAAGAAAAAGTATTTCGTCTAGAAATCGATATTTTAGCAAAAGACTTATACCTTAAGAACTAGCATTAATAACTTTTTTTAACTTAGCTATGGATTTCTTATAAACACGAGATACTTGAGATTCTGACAAACTAATTCGCTCCCCAATCACTTTAAAGGTTAAATCTAATTTAACATGAGCATAAACAATAAACCGTTCTCTATCATCAAGTTCTTTCATAGCTTGTTTTATCTCATCTTTCATTGCAAACGTAGTCGCATGATCCGTTGGGGTCTTTGATTCAATATAATTAGACGCTTGATCATTAACCCATTCATAAACTCTAGAAGGATCCGCCTTAGATAAATACCGAATATGATCTCTCATAGCTCCCAGCATACGCATTTGTGCTAAAGGCCACACTTCATCATTATGAATAGGATCCCAGGCTTTTATAGATTCAATTAACTCTAATTGTGCAATACTCAACAAATCATCTCCTTCCGTATCAAGAACATGAATAGGAAGCGTTCTAGAATACCGTCGAAGAATAATCTTAAGTCGATCTGAAAAAAACTGATTAACCGCCTCTAAATGATTCTCTAATACAATCACTTTTACATAATTAACAACCGTTAATCCAATTTTATTCCAAAGAGTTATTATCATTTTACTCATTTAATACGTAACAGCTTATACATTTTTTTTAATAAAGACTCTGTTAAAATAGTAGACACATACGCCTCAGGAACTACTTTTGATAAAAAGCGAGTTAATTGCTTAAGAATATGCTCTTGAAAAACATTATAATATTTTGGATCAAGAGAAACCGGTTGTAACTCAGTATTTAAAAACTGAGTCTCCTTTTCATGACGAGACGAATAACGAGATCCTCTATATTCAGTTTGGGTAATTTTCTTACGATAAAACTCCTTATCTCCCACCATTAACTCCTTCTCTTATACTAAATCATCCTATACTTAACTATAATGAACATACCCACTTTGAACATAAGTCATTCATGAATCAACAACCCCTATCGATTGAACTTTTACCTGGGGAATAACCTCATTATAAGATAATACCGATAAATTAGGATAATTACGTTCCGTAAACCGCTTAAAATGCGTTCTTAAACGTGGACTACATAACGAAACCGGTTGCTTATCCATACGACTAAAACTAGTCATAAACTCTTTAATTTGTGATAAGACATCTTCTCCAAGTTGTGGCTCCAATGCTAAAAAAGATCCATATTCTGATTGATGAATAGAATTAATCATAGTTTCTTCTAATCGAGGATTAATAGTAAAAACCGTTAAAACATCTTCTTTATCAGAAAATTGTCGTGAAAGTTGCCTTGATAACGATTGTCGAACATACTCCGATAATAAAGTTGTATCGCGTGACACTTGAGAATAATCAGCAAGTTTTTCTAAAATAGTAGATAAATCTCGAATCGATACCCTTTCTTTCACCAACATCTGCAACACTTTATGCACTTGTCCCAAAGATAACATATCCGGAACTAACTCACGAACAATCGCAGCATTTGAATTTTTAACCAACTCAATTAACGATTGAACATTTTGACGTGTCATGATTTCATCCGAATGATTTTTAATCGCATCAGAAAAATGGTCTGCTATAAAATCCGTAACCGTTGAAAAAGGAACCGCATTATCCTGTAAAACCCCTATCTGATCATCTGAAATCCACGCTCCTGACTGATTAGAAACAGGATCCAAAGCTTCAACAATATCTAATCCTAATTGAACTAAATCCGTCACAGGCCGACTCACAAAAACATGCCCCAATAAGGCCTCCCCCACAGCCACACGAGATCCACGAATTTCCACTAAATATTGATTTGGAGGTAAACTTAATTCATCCATAACACGTACCCCCGGTATAACAAACCCTAATTCCTGCCCAATATGATACCGAACTAACGTAACACGCTCCAACAAAGGCCCATTATTATTTGGATCAATCAGTGGCACTAAATTTCGTCCGGTTTTTAAACTAATCGGATCCAAACTTAATGTATTTAACAAGTTTTCAGGTTTTTTTAATGCATCTTTTGATGATTCTTGTGAACTATCGATAGCAAGCTCTTCTTCAGCTTGCTTTGAATATAAAATATAAATAGCTATCCCCCCAGCCAAGGCTGATAAAAACATAAAAGGAAGGGTTGGTAACCCAGGAACAATACTGATTAATAATAAAATAGTAGATGTGACCGCAAACGCTTTTGGCTGAGAAAAAATTTGATCTTTAACATCCGCGCCCAAACTTTCTTTAGACGCTGATTTTGTCACAACCAAACCAGTGGCAATCGCAATTAATAAGGCTGGCAACTGTGACACTAACCCATCCCCAACCGTAAAACGTGCAAACGTTGTTAACGCATCTGAAAAACTCATACCTTGTTGAAAACTACCAATAATTAATCCCCCAACAATATTAATAATAACAATAACAATCCCCGCAATAGCATCCCCTTTTACAAATTTATTAGCACCATCCATAGACCCAAAAAAATTAGATTCTTTTGATAATTTATCACGCCTACCTTTTGCTTCTTCAGCATCAATTAATCCCGCATTTAAATCAGCATCAATACTCATCTGCTTACCAGGCAAAGCATCTAAGGTAAAGCGAGCCGCAACTTCCGCAACCCTTTCAGATCCTTTGGTAACAACCATAAATTGAACTAAAGTAATAATCGCAAACGCAACAAGCCCTACAACAAAATTACCACGAGTCACAAACTCAGCAAACGCTTCGATAACTTTTCCATCAAAATCAGCCCCTAAAGCCAAAATTAACTTAGTCGATGAAACATTTAACGATAACCGAAATAAAGTAAAAATTAATAGCAAGGATGGAAAGGCCGCAAAGTCTAAAGGCTCCGATAAATACATAGCCACCAATAAAACCATAATCGAAAGTGCAATATTTAACGCCATTAACACATCTAATAATGGAGCAGGAATTGGAACAACCATCAAAGCAATAATCAAAATAATTAAAAAAGCCAATATCAAATCCGAAGGAGTAAACATCGATTTAAATTGGTTATAATTAATCATAAAAAAGTCATTCCAAAGAAAAAATTATGTTTAAATTATACACAAAGCTTAAAGTTTCTACCATTAAGATTTCTGAATTATCAAAAAACCATCATTGTAACTTTTTCTTTTGTTTTAACTTATAAACAAAAGCCAAAATCTGAGCAACTGCTTTATAAAACATGGGAGGAACATCCGAACCTGCTTCCGTACTATCATATAAATTACGAGCTAATGGCGGATTTTCCACAATAGGAATAAAGTGTTCTTCTGCAATTTTACGAATATCACTAGCAATTAAACGTTTTCCTTTAGCAATAATTTTAGGAGCCACCATTTTATTGGGCTTATATTGAATCGCAATAGCAATAAAAACAGGATTCGTAACAACAACATCCGCATCAGGAACAGCTCCCATTTGTCGACCTTGAGACATTTGCATTTGAGTTTCTCGTTGACGTTGCTTAATAAGGGGATCTCCTTCTAAGCGTTTATATTCATCTTTGATTTCTTTTTTAGACATTTTATTTTGTTTCATAAATTGAGCCCGTTGATAAAATAAATCTAAAATAGCAATAATCAAATAAAAAATAGCAACTCTAACAATTATTTTAAACATTAAATCAGCCGCAATAATCAATGTTTGAGTAGGAGTAAGTTCTTGTGCTAATAAAACCAATATAAAATCTTCCGACAACACATAAAAAATAATCCAAATAACAACCCCCATTTTCAAAATAGATTTAAATAATTCAACTAACTGTTTAAGAGCAAACATTTTTTTAAACCCCTCTATTGGGTTTAATTTACCTATATTAGGAGTAAGAGGATCAATCGAAAAAATAGGCCCTACTTGTAAAAATTCAACAATAATAGCAACAACCAGGTTAACTGCAAGTAACGGAACAATGACATAAAAAAATGTAATTAAAACCTGCCCTAATAAATATAAAGCAACACTAAACGTAAGTTCAACAGCAATAAATTCAAGAGAAACAAATGTAATTTCCTCAATACGATCATAAATTCCTGGTGCAAAAATTTTAAGTGATAAATAAGCAACCGTAACAATAACCGCAGATGTAAAATCTTTACTCTTAGAAATCTGCCCCTTTTTACGCAATTCACTTAATTTATGGGGCGTTGGTTCCTCTGTCTTTTCCCCTGAGTCTTCTCCCATAAAAAATCCTTATTAAGCCCCTATCATGTCACAAAAAATCCTAATAAAGTAACTAAAGAATTCATCACTGTTTCAATAATTCCAACTAAAATATTCCCAAAGTTAGGTGCAATCCCTAAAAATATAATAACAGCAACCATCGGTTTAACTTGAAACCCTAATTGAAACACATTAACTTGCTCTGCTACTTTATTTAAAATACCAAAACTAAAATCTACAATAAAAATAACAAGAATAATAGGAGCAGCAAGTTTAAGTCCAATCAAAAAAAGAGCCGATCCTAACGAAACTAAATACTGAGAACCAGCACTAAAGTCAACCGGCTGACCAAGAGGCATAATAGAAAAACTCTCAAAAACAGCCGATAAAACCATATGATGCCCATTAATAATCAAAAACAACATAATAGCCAAATACTTCATCAACAACTCTAATAAGGCCGCATTTTTACCAGAAGTAGGATCTAAAACAGATGCCGAGCTTAAACCTGCTTGTGTATCCATAATAGCACCCCCAAACTCAATTGCCATCATAATCAAATTGGCTGTAAACCCAATAATTAATCCAATAACAAGCTCAATCATTAATGCAAAAAAATAAATAAATAATGAATTAGGTAAAGATTGTGGTAAAGGAACAACAAACATAATTAAAACAGATACCCAAAAAACGAAGGAAACCTTTGCTAAAGAAAACAAACTTTTCATACTAAAAAAGGGAGAAACAAGAACTAAACCTGAAAACCTAGCAAAAATAAGAAAAAACACACTAAGTTGATAATATGTTAATATCATCTTGAAAACACAGCAATATCATTCCAAAGCTTATAGGATAATTCCATTATAATTCGAAACATCCAAGAAAATGTCATAGCCAAAACCAACAGTACAGCCACTAGCTTTGGAGCAAATGTTAACGTTTGCTCCTGAATCTGAGTCGTAGCTTGAACAATCGCAATAATAAGTCCAACAATAAGCCCAATCCCCACGGTTGGCAAAGATCCTAACAAAATAACTTGAACAGCTTCATAAATAATTGTAGAAACCATATCAACACTCATAAAGAACCCTCCATAACTCTAATCATAACATCAACAGGATAATAACATCCTGATTGAGGCAATGTAATCATAGAAATCTTTTTTTTTTCTTTTTTGTTTAATAAAACACTATAAAACTTTTGCATTGAAATCATATCATCTTTTTCAAATGATACACCTACTTCTATAAGTCTGCCATCAATTAAAAACACAGCCCTATCAACCGCATTATCTTTCTTGGGAACCAAATAAAAATCAAATTGTTTTACAGCATTTAATGAATTTGACAACATAAAATTAAATGTATGAATAACACCATAATTACCTACCAATTCATAATTTAAATGCGAATCAACCAAAAAAGGTTTACCGCCAACTTCAACAGACATAATAGTATCTTTAGAATCAAAAAAAACGGTTTTTTCTCGTATAGAATCTGTAAAATGAGCAACTTTATACTGATTAACAGGAGATGAAATATCTCTAAAAAAAGATAAATGTGGATGCTTTTTATCCACCACTCCCATTTTAACACGCAATAGCTGATTATGATGATTACGTTCTAATTGAACAATCCCAGATGACGTCTGATCTGGTTTAATAAGATGTGACAAAACAAACGTTGAGGATAAAGCAGGTAATGTAATCGCTTTAGGTTGTTCAAGATATTGAGCAAGAAATGCTTGTGCTGCCTTATGCCCAGCAAATACCATATCTTCTGTAGGCCCCCCAATACCAGCACGAACATAAACGATTTCTTCCTTTAAAGATAAATTTTGTAATGAAATAACAATCGATAATCGATCTAAGGATTTATTGCGATGATGATATAAAACACGAAACTTATCCTTATCAAAAGGCTTATCAAAAATTAAACCAGGAACAACAATACCTTCTGGATAATTACTAACAACATAATCTGCATTGGAAGCAAAACCATTCATAATACACCCCCACCCAAAAATTAAAACAAAAAAAATAAATCGATTTAAATAACTCACAGCATGTTTATTGAAAACTCAATAATAATCCCCGTGTAATTAAATTCCAGCCATCGGTTAATACAAATAATAAAATCTTAAATGGCAACGAAATCATCGCTGGAGACAACATAAACATTCCTAGAGATAATAAAATATTTGAAATAATTAAATCAATAACTAAAAAAGGGATAAATAATAAAAACCCAATTTGAAACGCAATTTTTAATTCTGACAAAATAAAGGCGGGTATAATAACAAAAATAGGAACGTCATTATAATTATCGGTATACTGCACCTTTGAAAATTCAAGAAATAATGCCAAATCATTTTCCAAGGTATACTTTAACATAAAATTACGAATTGGCTTAACCCCTATTTCCATCGCTTCTTTTTGAGAAATACGCCCCTCCTGAAATGGCGTTACCGCTGTTTCCAAAATAGTATTAATAGTAGGTGTCATAATAAATACAGACATAAACATGGCCAATCCAATTAAGGCTACATTGGGTGGCGATTGCTGAGTCGCTAATGCCATTCTTAACATACTAAAAACAATCACAATACGCAAAAAAGATGTTGTTGTAACTAAGAAAAAAGGAATTAACCCAATCAAAGACATTGCTACTAATAAAACTATACTGTCACTAAAACCTTCACTTGCCATAGCTCCTAAATCAATCCCTCCCATATTAGGAACACCTTGCGCAAAAATTGGTAACTGAAATAAACATAAATTAGCCATTATAAAAAAAATAAATTTAGAAAAATTTGAGAAAACTAATTTAAAAAACATATATTATATAGTATATTTTTTTGTTAATCAGTTGACAATGGAGACTGATTAATAATCGTAAATGATTTATCAGAAACACCCAATAAATATCGAGAGTCTTGATACTCTAAAACAACAACACTAACCCCTTTATCAACAGAAACACGATCAGAAATTTTTAAATCCCCCTTAAATAATTTCTGATGATACTTTTGTGATAAACTATAAAAAACATACAAAACACCTGCAATAACAACTAATGCAACTAAAACTTGAAAATAATAATCAAACGTCATCCTGTAGCAACAGAAGCTGCTTCAGAAACAATAGATGTAATCCTTAATCCAAAATTATTATCAATGGCAACAACTTCGCCTTTTGCAACAACTTGTCCGTTAACAACTAAATCTAAAGGCTCTCCAACCAATCGATCTAACTCAATGATTGACCCTTCCGAAAACTCAAAAATCTCCTTCAAAGAAACAGTAGATCGGCCCAACTCAACCGAAACATCCACAGGAATATTAGCAAACAAACCTGTTTCAACAACATCTCCTTGAAAAGACTGTTGAACATTAGGAAACTCAACACCAGATACATCAACACTTTTTTTAGAATCCTCAGATAAATTCTGATCTACTAAATCCGATCCCTCTTCTAAACCATCTCCCATATCAGAAACCGAAAAAGCATCGTCCATAACAGGATCGACATCACTTAAAGGGTCATTAAAATTTTTAGTTTCATCTTCCATAAAGCAACTCCTCCGTTATTTTATAATAATCTTCAGCAGCAAATGATTCAGAATCAAATTCAAAAATTGTTTTGTGTTTGCCAGGAGCTTCTGATAAAGATGTACATATACGTATAGGAGTTGAAACCATATTAATAAACACCCTCTTTAAACTTTCAATAATATCTTTTGATTTTTTATTGCGCCGATCATAGAAAGTTGGAATTACATTTGTAATCCTAACCTTCCTATTAAAAATTCTATTAATGATTTTTATATTTTTCAATAGCTGTTTTACGCCAATCAATGATAAATACTCCATTGAAACCGGTAAAACAACCTCATCTGCATATAAAAGAGCATTTTGATTTAACAAATTCATAGATGGGGCACAATCTAAAATCACAAAATCATAGCCCGATAAATCAAATAATTGTTTTTTTAAGATAAGCTCTCTTTCTTTCATAGCACCCATTTTTAATTCTGCAGGAAATAATCGTTCATTAGAACAAATAATATCTAAAAAATGCCTCACATTAACAACACAATCTTGAAAAGATTCTTTTTCTATTAAAACATCATATAATGTTTTTTTAGGAGATAATCCAAAATAATACCCAGCAGAACCTTGAGGGTCTGTATCAATAATAAGAACTTTAAACCCCTTTAAACTTAAGGCATGAGCAATATTAACAACAGTAGTCGTTTTACCTGTCCCACCTTTATAATTAACTACGGCAAATCGTCTCATCAATGAAACGATTATAACGTATTATTATCTTTTGATTCTAGCCCTCTCTATCAAAGTCCTTATGATTTAAATCATCAAGCATCGACATATCTTTGTTCTCAACAACGTCAGATTTAGAATTCTCTGTTAACGTATCATCCTCTAAATTAGTATTCTTTAACAATTGTTCTTTATTATAAACAGGAGAAACGGATGACCCATCATAACCAAAAACCTGAGTATCTTCTTCCCTAACCTGACTTTGAAATGAGTCATCATTTCCTTTATTTAAAGCATCATCACGAGCCTCATCCTCAATAGAATCCTCATCTAATAAAGTCTCTTCCTTATGAGCATCATCCATCATTGCCTCATCACGCGTTATATCATCAACATCTTCATCGCCAACCTCTTCTTCACCAGCCTCATCAAAACCAGCCTCATCCTCAATAGAAGCCTCATCTAATAAAGTCTCTTCCTCATGCGCTTCATCCACCATCCCCTCATCACGCGTTATATCACCAGCCTCTTCAAAACCAGTCTCATCCTCAATAGAATCTGCATCTAATAAAGTCTCTTCCTCATGCGCGTCATCCACCATTCCCTCATCACGCGTTGTATCATCTGTCCCTTCTTCACCAACCTCATCAAAACCAG
>PBBX01000024.1 GCA_002716725.1 bacterium
AAGCACGTAAAACATTTTTCAAACACATCGATGCAGCCAATGTCGACTTAAAAGCCTTTAGCCAAACCTTTTACAAAAAAATCTGTATGGCAAATTTAGAACCTATTCTGGACACGCTGGTATATTTAAAACATGAAACCGATGTCTGGTTTGAATTAACTAACTTAATCATTCCCCAAAAAAATGATAATCATAAAGAATTAGATGAGATGACACAATGGATTGCAAAACATTTAGGTCCTGATATTCCATTACATTTCACAGCCTTTCATCCTGATTATAAAATGACAGATATTCCAAAAACAGAAGCAAAGTCCCTATTAGAAGCTTACACTATTGCCAAACAAAACGGACTTCATTATGTGTATACAGGAAATATTTATGATCAAAAAACAGGCAGTACCTACTGCCCATCATGCAAACAGTGCATTATCGAACGAAATTGGTATGAATTAGGTAACTATCATATAATCAATGGACGTTGTAAATTTTGTAATACAGACATTCCAGGAAAGTTTCTAAATAAAGCAGGGCAGTGGGGCAGAAAGCGAGTAGCGGTACCAGCGGCCCTATTTAAACACTAATAAAACTTACTAACTGGCCCACATTCGTATTGTAACCAAAAAAATAAAAACAATATAACACTATACTAGCCCTAAATTTGTTTAAAACACATTTATTTAAATGCTAATAACACATGTCAACGTCCGTTAAACTAACCCATTAAAGCTCCCTAGAACAATATTAATATAGACCATGTTTTGTGTAGTTATCGAGAAAAACAGGCAGTTGAGATGAGTGAACGAGTTCTTTAAACGATCAATAACACGACAAGTGTAGGGCATTTTTTTGTGTAGTTATCGAGGAAAACAAGCAGTTGAGATGGGTTGAGGGGTTATTTAAATGATAAACAACACAAAAATGAGCCAGTTAGTAAAACGGATAGTTAAATAAGAGAAATAATAGTTTTAAATCCGTAAAAATTTAATGTATATCTATTTTTATATACATGATTCTAATACGAATTAATGCTATCCTTAAAATGAATCAATATACAAAAAAAGAAAAAATTTGCAGTTGACTTTTAAATAAAATTGATTAAATATTACTATAACTTTCCAAAAAATTAATAAAATAAAAAACAGTTTTAGCCATACTAAAAACATGACTAAACATATCAAAAATAGTAATCAAAAAAAGAAAAAAATTTATTATAGGAAATACCATGTTAAGAGCTTTCCAAAAAACAATTCGATTAATGAAACCTCATGCAAATCGGGCATGTTTACACACACGCTCAACAGTTACCCCTCTAATAACTAAAAAAACACCTTCATTATTACAAGGAAACCCTGACCCCACAAAAGGAAGTTGTGGGATTGCTGTTCTTCTAAGAAAAAGTGCAGACCATCCTTTTAAACAAGAGTTAATAGAAAAAGCATTAACCGACGTATCCACAAGAGGATCCACTAGCATAAGCAATGAAGGAAAATTAGATGGGGATGGTATTGGCATAGCCATGTTTATCAAAAAAAAAGAATTAGCAAACCTCTATGGAATAGAAGAAAATCAATTTCAAAACAAAGGATTTTCATTACAATGTAACGTGCCAAATGGAGAAGAAATCGATTTAGATAAAATCGCAACATATTTCCAAGAAAAGATTCCAAATCTTGAGTTTCATCATAACATGTCTCATGAAACTGACTTTTCAGAGCTAACTGAATCTGCACAAGAAAAACTTGGCCAACGAATTGATCTAGTTTTCAGTCATAAACAAAAAAATGACCCCAAGTTTATCAATACACTTAACACCCTTATAGCTCTATTTAACATAACGAATAAGATTCAAATCATTGGTTCTGGAGATCAATACTTAATATTGAAATCATTTGCACATGCTCCTTACAACGGACAATCTATTCTTGATCAGTTTCCTATAACCCGTAACTTACTGAAACATACAACCCAACTGTTCTCTCAGACCCGTAAAGCAACAGGAAGCAACGTTCAGTTAGGAAGTATCCAACCCTTTGGATTGTTTAACACAATATTTTTAGTAAATGGTGAAATGAACAATAAAAGAAAATTAATACTACCTTTATGTCAATTCCTCGACATAAAACCAACAAAAGAAAACAAAAATAAACTACTTCAATTATCCGATACAGCACTACAAAGTTTATATTTTCAATTAAGCAAATCAAGTCCTGAAACCATGATCTACCAATGGCATGACTACTATGAAAATAAAGGTGAAAGAGGCCCTATTTTACAGCAAGGTCCTTTAACATATGTATATGCAACACCCAATTCCGTATTAGTAGGACGTGATGCTAATGGTGGTAGACCCGGATACTTATCACAAAATGAAGCCTACATTGGAATGGGATCGGTAGCAATGCCATTAAAAGATAGTACACACATTCCCATAAGACCGGGTCAAAGCATTAAAATAGACGGTGATAGAATTAGTACACATAGATCTACGAAAGAAAATAAAACGCTTCACTGGATTTTACCTGATGGACAAACGCTATCAACAGAAGATGCTAAATTACCAATGTTCATGCAACTATTAAATTTTCAACCAAACAAAGAAATACCTGAAATATACGAAACAATGAAACAATACATCCCAGACGATCCTATTACAGCAATGGGTTACCAAGGAGCAGACCCCCCTCTTTTATTAAATGTTGCTGGTGTAACCAACGAAGCTTACGACCCCATTTTACACCCCATCTGTACCAGAGCAACCATCAGTAGCAACAAACATGGAAAAACATATTCCCCTTCTCCATTTATTACTCAAGATCAATTAAGCACACTAACCAAAGATCCATCAGCACATGAGATTAATATGCTAATGACAACTGAAATAAGCGATACGTCAATTGAAAAATTTATAGACTCAACCGTAGCAGAATTAAGATTAAAACTAGATAAAGAAAGTCCTTCAACTGTTATATTAAATTATTTACCCACTTCAAAAGAAACAATCCCCTTAAGTCCTTTACCTCTTGGAGTAGCAAAAATATTTGAAATAACAGAATCAAAAGGAATCCCAATTATCTTAAAAGCAATTCCAACAGGAGTTGAAATAGATCCCTTAAACGAAACACTATTCGCAATGCATGCTGGCGCACAGGCCATATATAATCCTACCATTCAAACAAAAGAAAAGCTTAATCAATTACATGATAGACTACAATCATCTCTAGGAAGAATAGGAATACCTATTTTTGAACAATTAGTTGGAAGTTCTGGCTTCGTAGCAACAAATCAAAAACTATCCGAATTAATGACTATACCTTATCAACAAGGAATACAATCAGATGATGAACTAGCTACATCAACTCGAACTATGAAGTATTTACTTGAGGGATTAGCTCCTGATAGAGGTATATCAGATACATCAGAGCAACAACTGTTAACACAAGCAGATGCAATAAAGGCTCAAAAAGGTAGAGATGGTTTAGATAAAGTTCATAAACGATTAGATATTAGAGACCCATTAACCAAAACTTTTGAATTTATAAAAATATATAGAAAAGAAGATATGAGTACAGCTATTATTGGAGGAGGCGCTGCTGCTTTAACTGCAATAGAACATGTTTTAGAGAGCTCCAAAGATTCCATCACAATATTATTACGAAATCCTACAGATATAGGAGGCAGTGCTAGATATCCTGCAGAAGATCACTATGAAATCATTGAGGGATTTCGAAGACGATTTGAATCTGTTTTAACGGATCCAAGAGTCACTGTCATCCAAACAGAAGCAGAAAAGTTAAATGAAACATGTCAGCATTTTAATACAATAATAGATACACGCTATGAAGACAAAAAAAAACCTAACACCGTTCAAAAATTTCTAGATTTCGCTAGGAATGGTACAACAAATAAATTTTTTACCGAAAAATTAAAAACTCCACGAATTTATTTTACAGGAGGCTTTGGTAACGTATTTGATGATGTCATTAAAATCTTCAAAAAAGAAGAATCAATTATATCAGATGAATTTTATGATTGGATTGGAAACTTTCATGCATTGAGCTTAAATGCTTTAATTAGAAAGTCACCTGAAGAATTAATAGAATCGACTGATAAAGAAACCATTATAAAAAGAATAAATAACCTACAAGAAAAGTTTCCTGAACAATTTTCATGGTATGCCCAAGAAATGCCTAAAGATCCTGAACTATTAGCCTGTTTAGGTATAGAAAATTTTAAAGGACCATTTGACCCAACACAAACAACCTCATCTGGAATTAATTTAATATTTAATTCAACAGGAGCTTACGACGAAAACCAAGTTCTGACTATAAACGGAATACAACATCCCAATGATACTGGAATACCTGCCTATGTACAGAATATTGGAAGTAATCATTTAGAAGAAATTACATCGTCTAATTTCACAAAGGTAATTAAGCATGGTTGGCGAAAACAAACTGGCAGTATAGCTGATTTAGGAAATCAAGCACAAGATATTCAGGTAACTACTCCTGAACAACTAAACCATAAAAAAATCCCTTTCTCAAAAAACCAAAATATAAAAAAACATAGACAAGAATTATTGTATCAACATGATATTAAAAAACTAGTACAAGACAGGCTAAAGGAAGACTCATTTAAACGATACCAAACTAGACCTATATATAAAGGAAGACAAACAAGCATACCAGAACACCCAATCCAAAAAACACCTGAAGATACAAAACCCAAACAACCTAAGAAAATAGAAGCAACCCTATTAGCTCAAATAGAGACCGAAAAACCCAAGCATCCCAATCACTTCGCATACATTAGTGAAATGGGTGAACTAAAATGGGTGCCAAAAGAAGAAAATAAAAGCATATATTATACATTAAAACAATTAGGACACATTAAAACAACATCATGTGACAACACAACATTAAAGGGATCTCCAAGTTGCTCAGAATGTGGAGGCCATGTAAAGGAACCCGTAAAATTACCACGTAGCGCCCATCCTTTAAAACCAAAAGACGCGTTTGATCTTCATTCAACACTTGCATGCCAAACTGATAGTAACAAAGTTCAACTATTTGTACATCAACACTATAAAGGAGAAGAAACATAAAAATGTTGAGGCACACAATGAAAAGAGCAATTCCTGTAATTCAAAGAGCAATTCCTACTGCTCCTACAATAGCATCATTTTCCCGATTGCAAAATACGTCTACCCGATCTCACAAAACGTCTACCCAAAAGCAGGATACTACTATTAGAGAAAAATTTATTAATTTAGCTATAAATAATACCACCACTCCTAAAAAGTATAAGGAATTTCAAGAATCATTACCTAGTGACAAGCAAGAAGGATTTAAGCGATTAAATCCTGAAAATAATTATCCACCTGAACGTGTAAAAGAACTCTATTTAAAAGCAAGAGAAAGATATAACAGCTTCTCACCAAATGCTAAAATAATATTTAAAAGAATGTTATGGGAAGGGGCCTCACGGGGTGCCATTAATGACGAAATGTTTCAGGGAATTACATTACTATATAACATACTATCAATCATTGCCTACGATGTAACAGACCCCCGTGATATTCCAAACGAAAAGCGATTACATAGTCCAGGAGAAGGAGGGATACCGCCAACATCAATGGTAACAGAACAAGATATTAGAGATGAAAAGGGTCACTTACTTTTTACATATGGCCCCGCGCTCTTTGAAAGCGGAAAATTTCAAAATGCATCTGGGCTATTCTTAGGATCAAATCCTGCAAAATCATTAATAGAAAAAACACAAGAAATTAAAGATCAATCCGCTAAACAAGGTATAGGAGGAAGAGCCCCAAAAGAAAAAGTAGGAGACGATGTACAAGCATTAAGAAAAGTAGAACGACGCGAATTACCATCACCAGGACAAAGACAAGCATTTAAATCTGTTGAAGAAGAAGAGATCAATCATGTCTTAGCAGCATTATTTAAAGGGAACGAATCAATAGTTGGTAATTACGGAATCATTAAAAATCCATCCTCAGTACAAAAAGTACCCGCTGACTCAGAAGCAAACTATAGAGCAAGCGCCGTTCTAAAAGCAGGTATACCCGTCATAATCACAGGCAGTGGAGGAGGAACCGGCAAAACATCAACTGAATATCGACAAGATGTCCAACAAAATGCATTATTAGCAGCACTTCAAACACGAATAGAAAATGAGGAAATAAATCATCATATTTCGGTATCAGGGGGCATGTATGGTCCTAGCCGAAGACTTCTAGGCCTTTTGTTGTTTAAAAATGTAGGTGGATTAACATTTCCACACTTTATTGCATTTGGATGTATTTTTGCTAAATTATGTCACAAAAGTTGTCCTGCAAATATTACAACTGGAAAAATGAACCCTAACAAAATATTTGATGCACTTGATGTAATAACACACGACATCCAACTATTAGGTGAAATGGCCGATAATATAGGATTAGATTTAAGTAAAGGCCCTTTAGCGCCATCCCAATTAAAAAACATTCTGTTAACACAACCAGGCACAGCACTTGATAGGCAAATTAATGAATTAGAAAAAAAAGGTGATTATCCAGAAAAACAGTATCAAATAATAACGCGATCAAAAAACCAAATAGATGAGGAAATCAAAATGACATCAGGGGCTCCCATTGAAGGAGGTCATTCCTATCTTGGACTAACCATTTCCGATACAAGAACCCGATATTTACAAAGCAAAAAAACTCCCATTACATACAACGTTAAAAATGGAGGAACTGGGGCTGGAATGGGATTAGGACATAAGCAAACATTAACAGTAAAATTTGCAGGTGATTTTCCAGGATATTTTTTAAATGGAGGTACTGTAGCTGGAAACCATCTAGGAAGATTAGCTGCTTTAGGAGCACAACATGGAACACTTTATGCACAAGATTGCGAAGATGGTGCTTTATTTGGAGCATCAATCAACGCAACCGTTGGTTCCGTAGGCGATTCTTCATTACTCTTTCTGAAAATAGGAAAAATAACCATAATTCCAGCATTATCTAAACGCAACGAAAGCCTAGACAAACCACACATGAATACAGTAGGTGATTATGGATTAACGGCTAATCTAGGAGCTACAATCCTCATGCCAAAAGAAACCTTTAAACAAACCAACCTATTGCCACAATTTGTAGAGCATAACAAAGTAACAAAAATCACAGAAGAAGAATACACTGCAATAGAAAAAGACCTTCATCAGGCAAACCGTTATCTTGGAACAAATATCGACAAAAAAACATTAGGAAGCATAAACGATTGGATAAAAATTATCCCCAGCGAACCAAAAGATGAAAGTGAAAAAATAGCTAGATTGACTGAATATGGCATTTTACCATCATATTTGACAAAATAAATTGAAATCAAATGAAATACTAAATAACAAACTATCATCAAAAAGCCTAAAAAATAAATAAAAAAAAGAAAATTATAATACATCTGTAACAACAAGCTCTTGACATGAATCTATAAAATAAATAGATTAAATCAACACTATAGAGACAATTATGTATAAAAAAACAATAATTACGTTATTATTTATCAAGTTACTAACCGTAACAGGTATGGCTTATATCAATGATGGCTTATACTTAAGCACCTATATGGGCGCATCAAAAAGTGCCAATAACACGCTTTTTTTTAAGTTCCAAGATCAAGATGATTTAACCTATAATGCAAGATACGATAATAAGTCATTTAGTGACTCTCATTGGTGGATGGCAAAATTTGAACGATGGAAAAACAAAAAAAGCGTAGGTATCGAACTAATTCATCATAAAATATATTTAAAAAACACCAACGATATTATTAACAACTTTAGTATTTCAGATGGCTACAATTTACTATACTTCAACAGGGGAAAGCAAATAAATAACCATATTCTTAGATATGGAGCCGGCATTGTTATTGCTCATCCAGATATTACGATAACAGGTAGAGATCGATTTAAAACAAAAGGAATAAAAGGATTGTTTTTATCAGGTTTAAGTATAAAAACAGACCATGAATATATCCTTTACAAACATAAAACAGCTATCATAACACTCCAAACAAAACTAACCGCATCCTATGCAAAAATCCCTATTTCAACTAACAAAAATGAATATGTAATAGCACCAGACTATGCCATCCATATCTCCATTGGTTATGCAAGATTATTACCTAAAAAAGCTAAATTAAAAGAAAAAATATTATTTTTAACTCCCTTAGCATATCCAAAACTTGTAGGAAAATATATATTAAATACTGCATTTTATCCTAATTAAGCATATTAGCAATAGTAAGCCCAATCAAAATCTATATAACTAGACCTACCTATTAAGATAGTTAGCAGTTATACCAAATTGAATTATAAATATCACCAAATAAAAATCATAATAAATGCTTGTTTATTAATTAGCACAAAATTATACTATAATTACTCCCAATGACTATTGAATCGCTATACGATGATGTAACTCCCATAAAACCAAGCAAAGCTTTTTCTGAAAAAGCTATCATAAAAACTGACGATGATTACAATAAAGCAAATACAGATCGATTAAAATTTTGGGAAGAACAAGCCAAGCAACTAACCTGGGATCAAGCATGGGATACCCCTCTAAAATGGGAAAGGCCCATTGCAAAATGGTTTGTTAATGGAAAACTCAATGCAACGACAAACTGCCTTGATCGTCATATTATGTCAAAAAAGACTGATAAAACGGCACTCATATGGGAATCTGAATCAGGTGATAAACAAAGCCTATCCTACAAACAACTCCATGACAAAGTATGCCGATTAGCTAACTATCTATCTCAATCATGTAACATAAAAAAAGGGGACAGGGTAACACTTTATATGTCATTAACCCCTGAACTAGCAATAGCTGTATTAGCATGTGCAAGAATTGGTGCTATTCATAGCGTGGTATTTGCCGGTTTTTCAGCAGAATCCTTACAAGATAGACTCAACGATTCTGAATCTGTTTGTATCATTACAGGCGATATCGCTATAAGACGTGGAAAATCAATTAAGTTAAAAGAAATTGTAGATCAAGCCTTAGACAATGCACCCAGTGTTAAACATGTGCTCGTTCATAAACGAACAACAGAGATAGTAAACTGGGTTAATAATAGAGACCATGACTTTAACGAAGCACTCAACAGCTCATCAAGCTATCATGAACCTGAAAGTATGGACAGTGAAGATCCTTTATTTATTTTATATACATCTGGTACAACAGGAAAACCTAAAGGCATTATTCACACAACCGGAGGCTATCTTACACATGCTCAGTATTCAACAAAAATCGTTTTTGATCTAAAAGACGATGATATTTATTGGTGTACCGCTGATATTGGGTGGATTACAGGGCATACCTACTTAATTTATGGCCCTTTACTTAATGGAGCCACTGTCTTTATGTATGAAGGAACACCTGATTACCCTAACGAAGGTATTTTTTGGGATTTAATTCAACGTTATAAAATTTCTATTTTTTATACAGCACCAACCGCCATAAGAGCCTTTATGAAATCCGGAGAATCCATTCCAGAACAGTACAACTTAGCGAGTCTACGATTATTAGGAAGTGTAGGCGAACCCATTAATCCCGAAGCTTGGAATTGGTATTATACCCATATCGGTCAAAAACAATGTCCAATCGTCGACACGTGGTGGCAAACTGAAACTGGGGGCATTATGATTACAACATTACCCGGCTTACATGATATGAAACCAGGTTCAGCTGGAAAACCCTTACCTGGAATACAAGCACAATGCCTACACGATGATGGAACGGCAATCCATAGTGGGGGAGGGTTATTAAGCTTAACCGAACCATGGCCATCCATGGCTAGAGGCATATGGGGTGATTCCAAACGATTTAACGATGTATATTGGTCTAAATTTGACACATATTTTGCAGGAGATGGCGCTATTGTTGATGATAACGGATACTTTACTCTATTGGGTCGTGTCGATGATGTACTCAATGTAGCGGGACATCGTATTGGTACCATGGAAGTAGAAAGTAGTTTAGTCGATTGCCCAAAAGTAGCAGAAGCAGCTGTTATAGGCATACAAGACCGTATCAAAGGACAAGCCATCTTAGCCTTTGTTATCTTAAAAGAAGGCATATCAGAGTCAATAGACCTAGAAAACGAACTCAAACAATTTGTCGCTAAAAAAATTAGTCCTATTGCTAAACCAAAAGCCATTATTTTTACACCCGACTTACCCAAAACACGGAGTGGTAAAATTATGAGACGCCTCTTAAAACAAGCCGCAAACAATGAAACATTGGGCGATACAACATCCTTATCCAATCCTCAGATAATCAAGGATATACAAAAACAATTAAGTAAATAGTAACCAAACCAAAACAGATACACTAATTATAATAGCAGTGTTCTAAAGAAAGTATCTCAGATATAGCGAGTTAAAAATTTAAACAAAGAGGTATCAAAAAACGTCACGTCTATTAAGAAACTGATACTAACACGAATATAGCCTAAAATTGATATCCCAAACATAACCCAATATGAGGTTCAAAATTAATTACTACAGATGCAGTTGCATTATCAGAATTAGAATCTAAAACGTGATACCCAATATAATGCTCCGAAGCACCAACATAAGTTGTATAAAAAATATGTTTTGCTAAAAAATTAGAATACCCAACTTCATACATCCAAGAAAAATCATTCATCTTATCTCCACGATACTCTATTTCAACCCCATTAGAATGGGCATCATAAACACGATAAAACGTATAATTAAATCCCACACCTAAATAAAATCCTGTTGTTTCATAATCAAAATAACGTTTAAACATCAAAGAAAATGATGTCAAACTAAGTTTTGTATCAGTAGTAACTAAAAAAGGAGACGATTTTAAACGATAAATAGCACTCGTTGATATAAACCAATTATCAATCAGTTGATGATCATATTCAATATTAGGATAAGTAATCATGTTAGCTAACAAATTAGTATTAATACGTTTTTCAGAAGCAATTAAACCATGACACAAGATAAGCAGCAAAAAAACAGATGATAATAGCTTCATTAATCATACTGTAGCAAACAATAAACAGAGTTACAAATCCGGTAATATTAACAGTTTTTCAGACATAGGCTTCATTAAAAAGTCATCAAAATCAGTAAAAAACTGAGCAGAACTAATCCCAAAAGCAGCTTGAAAAGCAGCTTCCCAGCCTAAATCATCCAATGTTGGATAAAAACGATTTAATAAAGCATTCTCATCAGCTACTAAATGAGACAAATAGGCTATCGCCCAAGCACCTAAATCATAAGCAGCATACGAACACCCTAACTCATACGTAATATCCTTAAATGATGTACCAGGACATTCATTCTGAATGGACTGCTTAGCACTATCCATTTTTGATTCAAACGACACTTTAAACGTATCTAACTCATTATTATCAGTCATCACCAAATCTCCCGAAGCAAGCATCTTTCTAACAAATAATTCTGCCATATATACAGCACCTCCCTCGACAAACCAAGTAGGTCCCATTTTTTTATCCCGTTCATCAAAATCTAAACTAAAAATAAAAGCATGTTGAACCGCATGAAAATATTCATGATAAACCGTTATCATCTCTCCTTTTGGAGTTGCCCCTAAAACACTATCAAACCCGATAGGATATGAGGATGTAAATCGATGGATCCCCCAATCACGAGCCCCATTTCGACCCATGCTAGTACTAGGTTGATTAGAAGAAATAGCATCATAACCCACCTTACGATAAGACTCAAATCCATGATCTGACGTTTGGTTACTAAATAAACAATCAGCCTTATTAAGATCGCCGCGCTGAGAACGACGTTCACAATATAACTCACTCAAATCATTAGCTGCATCTACCTCAGTTCCAAGAACCCAATATTCAAGCGGCCCATAATTACCCCACGCATCAGCCGCTGTAGCTAACCCAGTCACAATACCATTTTTTACAGCCTCAGATAAATCAGCTGCTACAAAAACCTCTGCCGGCTCATCCATAATTTGGCCCCAAGTATCAACAGCTGTAGATTCATCTTCGTCAGAATCATATAAAGAATCTAATTGACTACATGATACAACACATAAACTTGCAATAAACAATAAAAACAAAAAAAAATTGTTAACAATTCGACTATTAAATATAAAACACATTGTCTTAATTATGTAACATAAATTTACATTATAAACAAAAAAATATATATAGGTTTATCTAAACCTTAAACAAATAAAAACTCAAAAATAGTCAATCCCACCTGCTAAAATACGACGCCCAATACCAAAGTCAATAACAAAAAACTGAAATTTTTGATAACGATTAACATCAACATAGTTCCTAAATGAAAACGAAAAATCATCTAAAGAACTAATAATCATCAACAAAGAATAAGTTTTAACTTCAAGAACCGTAAAATCACTGGAGTGACCCGCAATTTTAGTATTAAAATCAGCTAAAAACTCCTTATAAATAGGATCTATAACACCTAATCCAAAAGAAATATTATTTGTTTCATGTTTCAATATAGTTAAAAATTTGTTAAGTAATGAATCTTGAGGATCTCTAAAATTAACCTTATTTCTTTTTAAACCTACATCCTTAATCCCATTTTTTGGTTCTTTTTGATATATATAAGCATTATCTCTACTCTTAGTGTTTTTACCCACTAAAAATGGATCTTCAAGTGAAGATGAAGTTGAATTTAAAAATAAAGACATTTAATCCAGCTGATAAAATCCTTTTTAATAAAAAAATAAATTAAATAAATTTATTAAATTAATTATAATACATCAAACTAAAAATAACTATCACAAAACCCTGACAAGCAACCATGAATACGTTACTATGAGCTAAACAATAAAATGAGTACAAAAAACAAACGTATAACAAAAAATAATCAAACTATATCCCAAATAGGATTTGGTACCTACCGACTAACTAATACAACCGAAACTAGAACAATTTTAAAAAAAGCTATTCAACAGGGTATAAACCTGATCGATACAGCAACAAATTACCAACATGGTAATGCCGAAATAGCCATCGGAAACGTTATTCAAGAACTCATATATGATAACGAAATAACAAGAGAAGCTATTAGTATTATATCAAAAGCAGGTTATTTAGAAGGTAAAACATATACAAAATATAATCAAACATTTAACAATATTCATCATTTATCAAAACAAGCAGGTCATTGTATCGATCCAAAATTTTTAGAAACGCAACTATCCGAAAGCCTATTAAGGTTAAACTTAGATTATCTAGACGGCTACTTAATTCAAAATCCTGAAACCTATTTTCTTAACAATAAAAGCAGTAATGAAGAAACCTACTATAAACAAATTAAAGAGGCTATGATTTATTTAGAAACCGAAGTAGAAAAGGGGAGAATTCGCTATTATGGCATTAGCTCAAATACATTTAGCAAGACACAAAAACACCCAAACTCAACATCACTACCCATCGTATTAGATAATTTAAAAGACATACCTAATCATCACTTTCAAATCATTCAATGCCCCTTTAACCTAATCGAACATAGCTTAGCACAAAGTAAGCAAAGCCTATCCTTTTTTGAGTTAGCCCATAATCATAACCTTAGGGTTATTACCAACCGACCACTCAATGCTATCATTAACAATCAACTATTTAAATTAGTTGATATTGATACTGATGCATCAATCACTGATATAGAAATTGAAGATTTAATTCAAAACGGAATGGAGCATGAGTTATCTCTAAAAAACACATTAAATGAAAAAGAAATTCCTAATATTAGTCATCATCTAACATTATTTGAAAAATTAACTGAAATCCAATCAACCGCAATTACATACTTTACCTTTAGAGATTTATTAGAAAGTATCTTCATACCAAAGGTTGATCACATCATATCTTTATTTGAGACAATTAATCTTGATTCGGATATTGAGAATCAATTTTTATCTTATTTTTCCTTATTTAACCACACCGCAAAAGAACTCAGTTGTTACTATAAACAAATACATCAAACTAAAATTCTCGAACTTAAATCTAACCTATCAAACCATATCCCAACCGACATACCGATGCACACATTATCAATACAAGCCTATAAAAACACCCCACATATCACATCTACATTATTAGGGATTAGGTCCGAAGATCAGCTTGAATCAGCCATAAACAACCTAAATCACAGCATTTTAAACACCGAATTTCCTTGGGATGAACTCACCTTACATAATCTTAAGACAACATGATTATAAATGAAAAAGAAACATTTTTCTTTGATTTAGATGGCACCTTAATTGATTCCTTTCATGATGTCAAAAACGCCATAAACAAAGCTTTAGTCGAACTAAACTTTGAACCATTAGAAACTATTGCCATTAAAACATTAATAGGTCCAAATTTAGGGGATCCCTTAACCAAGTTAATTAACAATCCCAAATTTAATTTCAAAGAATTTGAACCTATTTTTTCACATCACTACACACAAAAAAACACGAACAAAACATCATTATATCCAAATATAGAAAACATACTAAAAACATTAGCCAATAAAAAGAAAAATTTATTTATTTTAACAAACAAACCAGCTTATCAAGCTATTCAAATATGTAAACAACTCCATATTAGCCAATACATGTTAGAAATTATTGGACCAGATACCTATGAACCAAAACCTAGTCCAAAAGCCATTAATAATATCATTCAAAATTATAATCTTAACCGAGACACATGTGTCATGATAGGAGACACCGAAATTGATATCCAAACAGCAAAAGCAGCCAATATTACCTCCATAGCTGTTACATATGGCTATCGATCTAAAGAAGAATTATCAGCTTTAAATCCAGACTACACGATTGATAAATTAAATGAACTTTTTTTATTAAAAACGCATAAATCCTTAAACTCAATGACAAACTGACCCTGAATAATCTTATTTCATTTCATGAGTTATCAATAATGCATTTTTTTTCAAAAATAATTTCTTGCTGAACAATCTTTAACACTTCTTGAGAAAAATTTAATAAAAAAAATAAAAATAAAATTCCTTACCTGATATTAAAACATCGATTATAATACACATAATGAATTATCGATCTTATAATAATGGCGGCAATTATTTTTACTTAGGAATATTAATCTTCTTTATGTTTGGAGGATTTAAAGTATTATTTTTATTTTTACCACTCTTATTTTCTTTAGCACCTATTTTTCTATTATTGTTTATTGGATCCAAAATATTAAAAACAATTTTTTCAAATTCATCCATTCATAAATCTATTCATAATTCTAGTAAAGAACGTTTACATTATGTTGAGCTAATGATTCATTTAATGGCACATGCTATCAAAGCAGATGGAATCGTAGATAAACGTGAAATACAAACGTTATTTACATTTTTTCAAAGTAGCCTTCAATTTAACAGCAATCAATTACGTTGGATTCAAGATTTAATACACTATTCCTTACAAAAAAATTATCCTTTAGAAATCATTTTACAGAGCATGAATCAAGAATTTCAAAGTCATGAAAAACAATTATCAATTGAACTATTAATGGCTGTAATCATGGCTGATGAAAGCTTGCATAAAAACGAAAAGATTCTTTTAGATAACGTTGCTAAAGACCTCCAAATAGATACCGAATTCTATAATCAATTAAAAGCAAAATATATTAAAAGCACTGTATCAAACTATGATATTTTAGGATTAAAAGAAAATGCTAGTACTGAAGACATTAAAAAAGCCTATAAAAATTTATGCAAACAATATCATCCTGATAAAGTACAGCATTTAGGAGAGGAATTTAAAAACTTTGCTGATAAAAAAATAAAGGAAATCAATAAAGCCTACGATAACATTATGCAAACAGCTAAGGCATGAGCACCCTTAATGAATTAGCCAATTGTGTTAATCAAAATGATGCCATGTCTTTTCTAATATGTTATTTAAAGTTACTCAATCAAAACGAATCCCTCCAACTACCCCAATCAACAAACATCAAAGACCTTGAAATGGAATGGAAAGATAGTGTTCCATCAAACTGCAAAAACGGATTACCAATCTTTTACGAAAATCTTAGTACCCTATGGCTATCTCTTCTTAAAACAGCAAGCACAAACGAATCAAGTAACCTAATAGACCTATTACTAACTACATTAGAACATAATCAACAAAAATCACACACACAAGAAGGGGCGATTGTGGCAACACGAAGTGATGATTATATACTTGAAAAAAATGTTATAGACAATCCTCTTCCAAAAAAAATAATACTAACAAACATTAAAAATGCTATCTCAAAAAAACAGATCCATCAATTTTTAGAACACTATTGCTATCTATGCTTAATTGATCAAAACTATCCATTACCCCAAAAATCAGCCCTAGAAAGTATAGAACAAGAATGGGGCCTTATTATTAACACCCATTTTCCATCACAATCTATAAATATAAAAGACCTTAGCAAAGCATTTTTTAACTTAATTCATACCCACGGCATCCCAAATACAAAACAAATAATACTATTATTTTATAAGGCCTTATCAAATAAAAACAAATCAAGCACAAACTAAAAAAAATTAAATATTAATACCCATCTTCTCCAACACAAGGAAAAAAATCCTCATCATGAACAACATACATCATACGTTGATCATAAAAATCTGTTGGCAAACAAGAAAATAATTGATCATGAAAACAAAGCCCAATTCGAACCCCTTTCGTAAACTCAAGTAACCGATCATAAATGCCTTTTCCATAACCAACACGATTTCCCATATAATCAAAAGCCAGTCCTGGTACTAAAAAAACCGTATAATCCGATTGAACAATATGAGAATCACATTCTATAGAATCTTTAGGTTCAAAAATACCATAAGGTCCTTCAGTCACTTCATCCAAAGATCTTAAATGAACAAACTTATACATTCCATCCATATACTTTGGCACAATAACCTGATACTGTGATAACAATCCATTAATATCAAGATCCGGTTCTTGATTCATAGGCAAAAAACAAGCCACTGTATTAAATGTTAAGGTTTCTAATAATAGGTTTAACTGCTGATTAAAACTCTCTGATTTTCGTTTTCGTATCACATCAGTTAATAAAGCTTGCCGAGCCTTAACAGCTTGTCGAACAACACGTTTCGTAATCATAAACTAAGCCATAATCTCCTGAACAACTAAATCCCCAATTTCAGTTGTTGAAAAGCCCATCTTTGCAGCAATCTGAGAATCCATTTTCTTAATAACCTCTTTGATAGCATTTTCTAAACAAAAAGCAGCATCTTGATAACCAAGATGAGATAACAATAATTGAGCGGCACCGATAGCTGCCATAGGATTAATTTGATTTTTACCCGTAAAATCAGGGGCTGTCCCACCAATGGGTTCAAACATCGACACCCCTTCAGGGTTAATATTGGCTCCAGGAGCAACCCCCAACCCCCCTTGAGTAATCGCACCCAAATCTGTAATAATATCACCAAACATATTACTCGTAACAATCACATCAAATCGAGCCGGATCATCTATCATATAAATACAAACAGCATCCACATGAACATAATTCGTTTTAACAGTAGGGTACTCTTTAGCAACCTCATCAAATACTCTTTCCCATAAATCAAATACATACGTTAAAACATTTGTTTTACCACATAACGTTAACTGAGCCACATATCCAGCTTCTTTATCAGCATCCGACAATCCTCTCCAAACATGATTTTGATGACGATTTAACGCATAATCAAAAGCAAATCGAATACATCTCTCAACATGATGCCTAGTATAAATCATTTGCTGAATTGCTACTTCATCAGAAGTCCCTTTTGCTTCAAAAGAACCAACACCCGTATATAAGCCACCTGTATTTTCACGCACAACCACATAATCAAGAGTAGCTGAATTAGCATGCTTTAAAGGAGATTCAACGCTATCATAAAGTTTAATGGGCCTTAAATTAATATATTGATCCAAACCAAAACGCATCTTTAACAAAATTTCTTTTTCTAAAATACCTGGTTTAACATCTGTATGACCAATAGCCCCCAATAAAATAGCATCATATGTTTTTAATGCGTGTAATTCATCATCACTTAACAATTGTTGAGTGTGTAAATATCGGGTTCCGTTATAATCTAATTCATCATAAACTAACTCAAAGTCAAAACATTTTGATAAAGCATTAAGTGATTTAAGTGCTTCTGAAACAACCTCAGGCCCTGTACCATCCCCACCAATCACAGCTAATTTCATCATAATCTCCTCATAATGCTGGTTTAATACGATCTATCCCTCTCGCATTTAACATTTTATTAATCGCAACAATATATGCTTTTGCCGATGAATTAAGCACATCCGTAGAAGATGAGCGTCCAACAAAAACACGTCCTTGATCACGAATACGAACAACAACTTCCCCCAAAGCATCGGTTCCACCCGTAATAGATTGAAGTGTATATTCTGTTAAATCAATTGTTTCATGAATCATCTGATCAATCGTTTTATAAATAGCATCAACGGATCCAGCACCCTCAGAGCATCCTGTTAATAACGTGCCATCAAATAATAATCGAACGGTAGCCTTTGGTTTTGAATCATTCGTTGTATTAACCTCAAAATAATCTAATTTATAATGATCATCATGTTGATAAATTTCATCTGATATCAACGCATGCAAATCATCATCCAATACATCTTTTTTCTTATCTGCAATAGCCTTAAATCGCTCAAATGCTTGCTGTAATTCATCATTAGATAACTGATATCCTAAGTCATTTAAACGATCCAAAAACGCATGTCGTCCAGAATGTTTTCCTAACACCAATTTATTTTCCGTTAATCCAACCATTTCTGGCCTCATAATTTCATAAGTTGATTTTTGCTTTAAAACACCATCTTGATGAATACCCGCTTCATGAGCAAAAGCATTAGCTCCCACAATCGCTTTATTAGGCTGAATAACCGACCCTGTAATATGACTCACAAGACGAGATGTTTTAGAAATTTCAGATGTTTCAATCTCTGTAACCACATCATAATAATCTGAACGAACCGCTAAAGACATAACCACTTCTTCTAAAGCTGTATTACCCGCACGTTCACCAATGCCATTAACCGTACATTCTACTTGTCTAGCACCATTTAATACACCGGCTAAACTATTTGCCGTTGCCACCCCTAAATCATCATGACAATGAACCGAAATAATGGCATTTTCAATGCCCACAACATGATTTCCTAAATAGTTTATAAGGTCACCAAACTCTGTAGGCATCATATACCCAACTGTATCAGGCACATTGATCACCGTAGCGCCTGCCTTAATAACTGCAGAATATACCTCTGCTAAAAACGCAGGATCAGACCGACCGGCATCTTCACATGAAAACTCGACATCTTCTACGAAGGTTTTTGCATAAGTAACAGCATCTACAGCACGCTCTAATACCTTTTCAGAAGACATGTTTAGTTTATATTCCATATGAATAGGGGAGGTGGCAATAAAGGTATGTATTCGTGGCCTTTTAGCAGTTGAAACTGATTGCGCTGCTAATTCAATATCTCCTTTTACAGCTCGACACAAACTACAGACAGATGAATACGTTACATGAGAAGCAATCGCTTTTATAGCTTCAAAATCACCTTTAGAACTAATCGCAAAACCGGCTTCAATACAATCTACTTTTAATGCTTCTAAATGTGAAGCAACATCTAGTTTTTCTTTTAAATTCATCGAACAGCCAGGAGATTGCTCACCATCTCGTAAGGTTGTATCAAAAATAAATAATTTGTCTTTAGACATAATAACCTAGATGATTATAAACCTAAGTATAAAATCAATAAAGAGAAAGACTGATTACAAAACGATAAATAACTAAAAATTCTTAATTTAAATTACAACTAAAAAGCTCAACTAAATCCCTAAACTAGGTTAGAATATTTGAAAACACATGAAGTATAAAAATAACTTAAAGTTTTAAAGAATACACTAACATTTTCTGAATAGTATAAAAAATAAATTGTTTGATTAATATCATTTTTACTAACACAAAAACCAAGTCTAAAAACACTCAATGAAATTTTTACACATAAATTTTCGATAATAATTGTAAAAGCAAAAATAATATAATAATTAAGGTAACAATCATGTTAAACAATCCCAACGCAGTAGGATTTTTTTTCTACAATAGCAGTAATAACATCAATTTTGGATGGTAAGCATTTTTTATCAAGCCAACTTAATGATGTCTGTACAACCCCAAGCTTTAAACGTTCATTGATTCCTTATACAGCAAAAAAAGCTAATATATCACAAACGGCTGTCTGTGCTTATGGGATAGTTAGATCGTGGGAAGCAAATGGAAATATTCAAAATATGATAAAGAACCTTGCAGATAACCCAAATACCATAATACGTATGATACCTAAAGAAAGGTTAAGATCTACCAGACAAGACATTAAAACTGCCGCATATTTTCCAACAACCCCTAGTGGGTCTAAAGATTATTGGGTAAAACTCTGGGATACATGGACAATACTACTACCACAGTTACCAGAAGAGGCAGCTACATGGTATCGCTGCGGACAAGATCCGAGAAATCTAGACCCAAGCAGAATCACCTCTTTTAGCGCAGGTTCAGTATATGCACATTATTGTGGAAAAAACAAAAAAATTTTTATATATAACGGAACACTAGCATCATTGGGATTTATCAACGGTCTTCCTTTAGAAGCAGATTATCTGCCACCCTATGAACGATATAGAGTAAACAACGCAACATTTATTGAAGGAATATCACATATGGAAAAATATGATTCTAAAAAATATAGCTGTCAAATAAAAGGTACACTATGCCCAATTACAAAAATAGTAAATCTAGAATATAATGCAAGTAATACACGTTTTCCTCTACCTCCAGAAACAACTCCAAATGCAGAAGTCACAGTGGATGTAGCTTACATTTGTAAAAGGAAACGAAAAACGAGAACCAAAACGAGAACCATTATAGTTCCAACAACAACAAAAACCTGGTTAAAAAGTTTTGATATTCCTTTAGAAAGTAAGGTAGAAGTTGATGGATTAGATAAAGTTAATGTCCAAAAAATTATAATTATAAAGAAAAAAACAGGTGAAAAACCAGCAAGCAAAAAAGAATTATAATATATAATCGTCACTTAATATAATGTTTTTCTATGAAAATCCCAAAGGTTTCAGTAGCTCCACCATATAATAAGAGGTGTTTATTTAGATTATTAAGAAAATACTTTCCACGACCAAGCGTAACTACAATGAAAAAAGCAGCCCTCCATCTCTATCCTTTGATAAAGAAGACAGATGGGAATTTAAAAAATAAATTATATATAGCCAATCTCCTTCAACTGCAAGCAGCCCAGCATACTCTTGTCTTACAGTATGATTCATATCATCGCCTTCAATAAGGTATCCAGTGTATGCAAACGACCCCCAGCATAACGTACTTCCTGGTGTGTTAAGCACAACAGCGATAGGCTTAAAAGCGCTATTAATGATAACGATCTCTTGATACTATAGAATACATATCGTAAATATAACCCCATCCTGAATTAGCTGTAAGTTTGAAATAAGTATGAGCCGAATAATAGGTCTATTTGAAAAATATTAGAAAATATTATTTTACTAATAACATTTTCTATACCTAGATAATTTTTTTTTAAAAAGATACTAGTATAACCACTAAAATTTGTTATAATTCATGAAAAAATATATTAATAAAAAAATTAACTTAGTAATAAAAATGTCTCTACCTACATATACCTCCCATTATATTAACGGCTTAGCATTAGCCAATCATTAAAAATTCAGAGATACTGCAGCAGGTTTGTGTCGTTATATTAATCAATTTATAACAGAAAAAGACACCACAGATCCATGCCTATTAATCAAAAAATTAACCTATCTAAAAAATGAAGTAAATCGATTAGACGATACCCTAAAAGCAACCCAATATTATCCTACTACCGTAGATAGTGATCTTTCATTAAAGAAACATTTACAAACTCTCCTTAAAAAAACAATAGATTCACTCGAATTAGATAATCTTTATAATAAACTCAAAAATGCATTAGGAAACACCTTTACAAATGAAATTAACAGAACAAGCACAAACGAAACATATTGTAGTTTAATTATAATAATAGCTAAACTAATTGATCAAGCAAAACCAAACCAGGATGAAGAAGATGAATTAGACAGATCTAGAACACTAAATTTTGATAGATTAAGAACAATTATAAGTATCTTAAATACCATTCCAAGAATTAAAAAAAAATTGATAACAACAAAATTTTCATTTCAGGGTACAGAAAACTATACTCTCTTAAAACTACTCATAATTAAATTAATATCTAATTATAACAACAATATTGAACAATTAAACATACCAGGTGATCAAGCAAAACAGCTTTGGGAAAACGATCAATCGATTGTAAAACATCTATTATCATCATTAAATACTACAGAGATAGACGAAATACTTAATGAAAAGATGAACGAAAAATCAACCATTAAAAATTGGTGCGATTATTTTGGTATACAATATTAAGTTAATTAAAAAATTGAATTTAAACACACCCTTGTAGCCATATACTAGCTAATAATAATGTAAAACAAGACAGTAAAAAACAAGACCCTATCATGGGATAATTTAATCAGTTATAAAATTTATTAAAATATATTAACTTAAATTTACGATAATTAAATAAAGCCTTTAAAAAAAAGAAACAACGATATAGATTAAAACAAACAAAACAATGCTAACAAAAGAAAACTATAAACAATCACAACTCATACGAAAGCACAAAGTCTGTACAGGTGCTGTTATCTGGGATTGGACACCACCTGCTTTTTTCAATATGACGATTTCCCTGATTTAGGGGAAATTAGCACCTATTTTAAAATTTTTTTGTGACGAAAATCTAAACCATTAATTTCCTCTAGATAACTAAAAAGAACACCGAAATCCGGTGTTTTTTTATTGTGTCACATCAAAAAAAAAATAAACTAAAAGGAGACATTAAAATGATTATATTAATAATAATATCAACAATCATGATCGTGGGTTATTTTCCAACAATATTAGAATTAACCAAACATAAAAAAATGAAAGCTAGTATTACTTCATATACCTTATGGAGCACTGCAAATTTTATAGGATGTTACTATAGTTATTTTATAGTATCAGATATTTTTTACAAAACTGTTTTTACCTTACATTTTATTTTATGTTTATCTATTGTTATTTTAAGTATTATGTTAAAAAATAAATTGTTTTTATTTAATGAAACTATTAAAGAAAACAAACAAAAAAATTATGTAAAGAATTACAGCCCTATTTCATAAGCAATGCTTTATGAAAAAAAAGAGTTGAAACACTGTAAATCCAACGATACATATTCAAAAAATAAGGCCGCCAATAACACGACCAATAAGTATATGAAATTATATAACATATTGATTGATATCTAGTTACATAGTATGACAGAATTAAATCAACAATTAGTAGAAACCGCTAAAAGAGGAGCCAATGTAAACGCTACAGATAATTGGGGAAACACAGCACCTCATGAGGCAGCAGAAAAAGATCATAAAGATATTGTTAAATCATTACTTAAAGCTGGAGCTAATTTAGAAGCTAAAGATAAGAGTGGAAACACAGCACTTTTTTATGCAGAAAAATCGGTTATCTGTATGGTGTTAAAGAAGCTATAGAGTAAGGAAAAACAGATTTAATTAATTTAGCAAAGGAACTGAAAACTATAAAAGAAAAACTAGACGATAACGAGATCCTGATTCGCGAGGTGTTAACTAAAATTTTTAATGAGTATTTTTTAACCAATCAACAAATAAAAAAAGCAGATGAGTATATTAAAGAAAGAGGAATTATTTGAATACTAACATCCATCCAAAACATTATTAATAGCGATTTATTCTTTGGAATCAATTTCAAGTGAATATTTCTTTTTAACAGAAATCCATGTCTGAATATAAGTACAATGAAAGGATTCAGACGATATCTGGAAGCAAATAATTGAGATGAAAAAGAAACGAGGGGTTGTTGATTATTCGGAGTTGGTATTTTAGATGCTTTTAAAAATAAATGAAATTTTTTGATGATTTTTATCGATAATTAAGTATAAGCTTAACAAAAAGAAAAAAAGGAGAGTATGAATATGAAAGTAGTAAGATATATAGCAATGGGAGCATTGGCTTTGAAAGTATTTAAAAATCCAAGTAATACTTTGAACATTGAACAGAGAAAAGATATTAAAGGCCTTAAAAGAGATAAAGAGATTGAACAACATTTGAATGCTGATTTTAATGAAATGTTGATTTATTTAGAATCTAGATATCCATTAACTGCTTTAGTGCAAAGAAAAAGTCTAGATAGACTACTGTCTTTTTATAAAGAGGGATGGGAGCCTCAGTACAATCCTAATGTTCACATTTCCGTTTTTTCACGTCCTGCTATTGCTCATCATATGTGTAAAGGACGGAGTAAATCCAGTGCTTATCATGAAATTGCGCATCCGTTATTTAATCCTATATCTGAATTAAATGTTGAAGGAGACCTTATTCAAAAATTTAAAGAAGATATAGAAAAACTCGCCCAAAACGCACCTTTTCATAAACCTGCATCTCGTGGAGACATTGAATTTAAATTGTATGTAGAAAAAACAACTGGATGCGGATCTGAAATAGATTACAGACCAATTCAAATGCTATTAGAGATGGTGAATCGCATTTTAAGTAATCCCAAATATAACGATAAGCATCTTAAATCAGCACATAGAAAAGGAACTTTATTAGAAGTTAAATCAGCGTCTCATCTTAAAAGTTTTGAAGTGATTCCAACATTAATTGAATTCTTTACTCCTGCAATTTTTTCAAATAAAGGAGAAGCATTGTTGAAATTATATTTTCCAAAAACATATAGGTCTATTTTAGCACTCATGGATAAAAATGAAAAAGTTCTAACAGTTAACTCTAAAAAACATGAGTTGTAGACTACAATTTTCACAAAAAAACATATGTAGATCGCTTACGATACTTTAGAGACCTTAAAAACTGATACTAGTCCGTATGTAAAAAGAGCCGTTGCAAAAGCTTGCGGAAACATAGGAGATAAGGATTGGACTCTTGATATTTTAGATGGCTTAAAAACTGATACAGATAACGTGTAAGAATGGCTGTTGCAGAAGCTTGCGGAAACATTAGACAGATCTAGAACACTAAATTTTGATACATTAAGAAAAATTATAAGTATCTTAAATACTGTAAGCTCTAGCAATTCATAATCATAATCATAAACATAGACTCTCTATCTTAGTACACATAAACTAAATAGAAAGTCTTAAATACAAAATAATGTTTAAATTAATCTAGATCAAGATTTAAATCACTTGTATAATAAGAGTCTTATGAAACTCATTTCATGGAATGTAAACGGAATTAGAGCCTGTCATAACAAAGGTGCTTTTACAGAGTTTTTAAACACAATATCACCCGAAATCTTATTTTTACAAGAAACAAAATTACAACTCGATCAAATCCCCCCTGAATTAGATAATCCCAATGACTATTATACCGATTGGAACTGTGCTGAAAAAAAAGGTTATAGTGGGGTAGCACTATTTACAAAAGAAAAACCTCTTCAAATCTTTAAAGAAATTGGTATCAAGGAATTTGATTCTGAAGGCAGAGTTATTGGCGCAGAATATGAGGATTTTTTAGCATTTGGCATTTATTTTCCAAACGGTCAAATGTCTGATGAACGACTAAATTATAAACTTAACTTTTATCAAGCATTTTTTGATTATTGCCAAGACTTACAAAATCATTATAAAAAGCCTTTATTTATTTCCGGTGATTACAATACCGCTCATAAAGAAATTGATTTAGCCAGACCCAAAGAAAACGAAAATGTTTCAGGGTTTTTACCTGTAGAACGTGCCTGGATGGATAAATTAATTGATACATACAACTATAGCGATACATTTCGATTATTCAATACCCAAGCGGATGAATATTCATGGTGGAGCTATCGGGCACGAGCCAGGGAACGAAACGTAGGATGGAGAATTGATTACGTGCTTGCCGATTCATTAGGCTTACCTATTATTAAAGATGCCTTTATTTGCCAACAGGTTAAAGGATCGGATCATTGTCCTGTTGGAATTACCTTAAATGGCTAACGAATCAGTTGCAAAAAAACAAAAACGTAGTCAAATTATCTTTAACATACTACTAAAAAATCATCCATCACTAAACACATTTTTAACACATAAAAATCCCTTTGAACTGCTAATTGCCGTAATCTTATCCGCACAATGTACAGACGAACGGGTTAATCTAACAACACCAGCCTTGTTTAAACAATTTCCAACACCACACAAACTTGCTAAAGCCGAAGAAAGCGATGTTATGACATTAATTAAATCTATCAACTATTATAAAACAAAGGCAAAAAACATTATTAAAACAAGTAAAAATCTCATTAAGCATTTTAACGCAAGTGTACCTGATACACTAGAAGAACTCATTAGTTTACCAGGCGTAGGACGAAAAACAGCTAACGTGCTATTAGGTCAAGCCTTTGGAAAACCAGGAATTACAGTTGACACCCACGTAAAGCGAGTAAGTACACGATTAGGCTTTACCCAACAAAATGATGCAACAAAAATAGAATACGATTTACAAAAAGCATGGAAACAAAGTATTTGGACCGATTTATCGACCCATTTAATTTATCATGGTCGCCAACGATGTAAACCTCGACAACCTATATGCAACGATTGCGCTATTAATACTTATTGTCCTAGTAAAAATCGAATCATGCTAAAATAAAACCATGGCTAAAACCGTTGAGTACTCACAGTTAAAAATAATTTGTTATGATGGCATTTGTAATTTTTGTAATAGATGGATTTTTTTATTATTAAAATTAGACAAAAAAAACCGGTTTAAGTATCTATGGCTACAATCAGAAACAGCAAAAGCCTTATTAAGAAAACATCAATTTGACACGACAAAGCTATCAACAATTGTCTATCTAAACAAAGGAAAATTATATACAAAATCAACCGCAGTTATAAAAATTTTAAGTGATCTTAAAGGCTTCTGGGTTTTAAGCAAAATATTATTATTGATACCCACAATAATACGAGATACACTCTATATAATTATTGCCCGATATCGCTACCAATTATTTGGAAAAAAAAGTAGCTGTAAACGACCTGATGTAAACCATGAAAATCAATTTATTAGTTAGAAAATAAAATAATATCAACCACAGGCTTCCACAACAATTTAAAATCAGCTATAGTTGATATCTAATAATAAGGAAAAATGATGCTAACACACGAAGCGAAAAAAGTATTTATCGAAACCTATGGCTGTCAGATGAATATGTATGATACAGAACTCATAAAATCCATCCTAATTAGTAATCAATTTGGTTTAACTGAAAAAGAATCAGATGCTGATATTGTCATGTTAAACACCTGTTCTGTACGAGATAATGCTAATAGAAAAATACAAAATCGTGTTCATGAAATCAAGCAAGCTAAGAAAGATACCCTAATAGGCGTGTTAGGCTGTATGGCTACTAATTTTAAAACCAAACTACTAGAAAACAAATCCTTTCCCATCGATTTTATCGCAGGCCCAGATAGCTATAAAACGCTTCCTACATTAATCAATAGTTTAATCAGCTCAGGTCAACAACAATATGATGTTACATTATCTGAATTTGAAACCTATTCTGATATTAATCCAACTCGCCAAGATGGGATCAATGCTTGGATAGCCATCATGCGTGGTTGTAACAATTTCTGCACATTTTGTGTGGTCCCTTATACCCGTGGACGAGAACGAAGCAGAGAACCAAAAAACATAGTTGAAGAAG
>PBBX01000025.1 GCA_002716725.1 bacterium
GATAAAAGAGTTTTTAATGTATCCTTAACATAACCTAAATCAATATTCAGATTCAACAAATTGCTCCCCTTCTAAACGAGCAATAACAAGCGCCCCACAACTATCACTAATAACATTAACCGATGTTCGAAACATATCTAAAATTCTATCAACAGCTAACAAAATCCCAATTCCTTCTAATGGCAAATTCACAGATTTAAGCACAATCACCATCGTTACAAGACCTGCACTAGGAATGCCAGCAGCTCCAACTGATGCTAAAACAGCTGTTAACATAACAATAAGTTGCTGTGTAAGTGTCATATCAATCCCCACAACTTGAGCGATAAACACAGCAGCAACAGCTTCATAAAGAGCCGTACCATCCATATTAACAGTAGCACCTAATGGTGCTATAAACCCAACTACTTTTTTAGAAACGCCAACATTTTTTTCTAAACATTCCATCGTTACAGGTAACGTTGCGATACTACTATCCGTAGAAAAAGCAGTTGCAATAGCAGGAAATATTTTTTGAAAAAATGTAATAGGAGAATATCTAGCAACAATAAAAAGAATAGATGATAATGTAAATAATAAATGAATAAAAATAGCAATTAAAACCGTAGCAACATAAAACGCAACTGGCTTAAAAATAGCAAACCCAGTCTGACCAACCATAGCAGCTATTAAGGAAAAAACACCTATCGGTGATAATTTCATAATCCAATCCGTAATCCTTAAAAACAAACCATTAAATTCTTCGACAAATTGTTTTACGGTATTGCCTTTAATATCTAAAGAAAGTAACGCTGCACCAAAAACAATTGAAAAGAAAATAATACCCAACATATTTTCATTAGCAATCGACGAAATAATATTAGATGGAACAATATCCGTAATAACAGAAACAACAGAAACCTCATGATCAACAACATGAGACATAGAGTTAAAACTAATACGTGATAAATCTATTGTTGTATCAATACCAGGTTTAATAAAATTAACAACAATTAAACCAATAATAACAGCCATAATTGTTGTTACCATATAGTACAAAAACGTCCGTGTTCCTAACCGGCCTAAACTTTGAACATTACCTAAACTCACAACACCAACAACTAAAGAAGAAAAAATAATAGGAACAATAATCATTTTTAATAATCGAATAAAAATATTACCTAAGGGCTCAAAAATTACAGCTTGTTCACGAAATAAAATACCCGTTATAACACCTAACAACATAGCAAACATAATCTGCGTTGGTAACTTAAAATTCATCAAAAATCCTCCACCTACAAAATACTTATTTTACGCGTGTAATGATAAAACTATAAACTGATTAAAAAAGAAAATCCACCTTAAATTATAAAAATAAAAAATATAAAATTTTTCAAAAATTAGTGGTGATCCGGGTGGGGCTCGAACCCACGACCCACGGCTTAAAAGGCAGTTGCTCTACCAACTGAGCTACCGGATCAAAATTTGATAAATAATAATAACAAAAACAAAAGAAAGTGTTAAGCGTAAAAACTACTTATTAATACGATAATCAAACAGCTTGATTACGTTGATCAAAAAAAAATTTTACAGATGTTTTCATATAGTCATCTTGAGAAAAGTGATCTACTTGTATAGCATCATCACGTAAGTTTTCGGCTTCACGCAATTGGTCCACTTCTTCTTGAGTAAGAATATTATGTTCAAAAGCATCATCTATCATAGAATAAATCGTTGCCTTTTTAATTATTTTTTTCTTAACAGCCCTTCGTAACTTAAGATGTAAAGGACGAACTGCATGAATTTTTCTAAAAGCATAATCAAGTCTTCCTAAAGGATCATCCCGCTTATCTGACATATAAATACCCTGTGTTAAACGATCACGCTGATCGCCAGGCTCTTGCATCATACGAGCTATTTTTGATGATAATAAATCGCTAGGATATGAGCCTACTGGATTAATTTGAGTTAAAAAGCGGACCAAGAAAAACAACAGTCCCATATTTTTAAATAAACCCAAAAAAGCCATTTGAATATGTGACAAAGCGTAATCAAGACACCAAGCAACAAAGGGAAAATCTTCCTGTCGTCTTCCATCAGCTTCATACCGTTTCAAAACAGTTGTAGCCAGATAAAGCCAAGATAAAATATCACTAAAACGAGATGTAAGCCGTTCACGTAGTTTTAAGCCTCCTCCAAGTAAAATCATCGCTACATCAGCAAAAAAAGCAAATTTAGCAGACATCCACGTTAATTTTTGAATATACCGAGAAGAAGAACCAAAACGTCCTGACCAAATTAAATGCCCACGCGTTAATTCAAACCATATCCAACGAACACAGTTACTAATAATATGACCTTGATGAGACCAAAAGGCTTTATCAAAACGACCTAAATCATTAGCTTCAATCGCCTTTATTTCTTCTAAAGCAAAAGGATGACACCGAATAGCCCCCTGACCAAAAATCATTAATGAACGCGTTAAGATATTGGCCCCTTCAACAGTAACAGCAATAGGCGCTGCCATATAAGCATGTCCAAACAAATTACGAGGACCTAAGGAAATTCCAGCACCTCCTAAAACATCCATCCCATGATTAATACTTTTTCGAAATAATTCTGTAAAATGATATTTTGCAATCGCCGAAATAACAGCAGGTTTAATCCCCATATCCAAACCAGCACATGTATATAATCGAGCCGCTTCTAACATATATGAGATTCCAACACTTTCAGCAATTGGCTCCTGTATTCCTTCAAACTTTCCTATCTCTAAACCAAACTGTTTACGAATCATAGAATACGAACCAACAACACGAGACACTAGTTTTGCACCTCCTGCACAGTTAGCAGGGATAGAAATACCACGTCCTGCACTAAGACATTCCATCAACATAGACCACCCTTTTCCAACATAATCAGCTCCACCAATAATAGCATCCATAGGAACCTCTACATCATGTCCTTGAGTTGGACAATTATAAAAAGGAACCCCTAAAGGATCATGACGATCCCCAATAACAACACCCTTTGTATTAGTAGGAATAAGAGCACATGTAATACCTCGATCTGAATCTGGCCCCAAAATAGAATTAGGATCATAACATTTAAAGGCTAATCCTAATAAAGTTGCTTTAGATGCAAGCGTAATATAACGCTTATTCCAATTTAATCGTAACCAAGGTTTTCCATCCGAACCAAGAAAGACCTCTCCAGAGGATACCATAGCACCCGCATCAGAACCTGCCCCTGGTTCTGTTAAAGCAAAACAAGGAACATCCTCTCCAACCGCTAATCGTGGCAAATAATAATCTTTTTGACTTTGAGTCCCATAATGAATCAATAGTTCCGCAGGTCCTAAAGAATTCGGAACCATAACTGTAATGCCTAATGGCGTTGAGCGAGATCCAACTTTTGATACAATCGTACTATTTCCTGTCGCTGAAAACCCTAATCCACCATACTCTTTTGGAATAATAAGACCAAAAAATCGCTCTTTTTTTAACATATCCCACACATGATCTGGAAAATCACGATCTTGATACACCTCCCAATCGATAACCTGAGAACATAATGCTTCAACGGGTCCATCTAAAAAGGCCTGTTCTTCTTCAGATAAAACAGAATAATCGACTGATAATAAAGTATTAAAATTTGGTTTTCCTGAAAAAAGATCAGCATCAACCCAAGTTGTCCCAGCTTCAATAGCCTCCTTTTCTGTTTTTGAAATGGTTGGCAAAAATCCTAAGGCTTTCATTAAAACAAAAATAGGAAGTGTAAATACATAACGACGCGTAATAGAAAACGTTAAAACAACTAAAACAGATGCTACAACAACAAGAATAAGAGCTGATACTCCCAAAAAATATAAATAAGCAACCAAAAAAGAAGCAGCAACAAAAAAAGGTAAGGAAAAATAAGCGCATACGACTAATAGACTAAGCAGCATAAGCGTTAAGACATTATTATCAAGCAATGTAACCTCTAACATAGTATCACTCCTTATTAGATAACATACCCATATTTTGAGCAAGTTTAACCAATAGTTCACACGGTTCAAAACGAGATCCAAATAAACGAGAAAAATACTCTAAACGTTCAACAATATAATCAATGCCTAAAGAATCAGCATAACAACATAGCCCCCCACGAAAAGGAGGAAACCCCGTCCCCATAATCATCGCTAAGTCTAATTCTCTTGCACTCTTCACAATACCTTCGTCCAAACATCGTGCCGCCTCATTAATCATCACAAAAATACAGCGTTCAAAAATATCCTGATCTGATAAATCAAGACTTTGACCCATTTTAAATAAATTTAATAAATCAACTACCTCTAAATTAACACGCTTATCATGATTATGATAAAGATAAAAACCTTTTCCTGATTTTTTACCTAAAAACTGAAGTTCATGCAACGCATTTAACGCAAATTCAGGAATCATCATACGATCCCCATAGGCATTATGAAGCACTTCTAATACACTAATCCCAATATCAAGGCCTACTTGATCCGCTAACAATAATGGCCCTAATGGCATTCCAAATGATTCCAAAACCATATCAACTCTTGGAATACTCGCATTATCAAGCAAGCAATACATAGCCTCATTAACATATGGCAAAAAAATACGATTAACCAAAAATCCTGGACAATCCTTAACAACAATAGCTGTTTTTTTCATTTTTTTTGCAACATCTAATGTTGTCGCTAATGTTTCTATAGATGTTTTTTTTGAAGGAATAACTTCAACTAACGGCATACGATTAACTGGACTAAAAAAATGCATCCCAATAAAGCGCTCTGGTTTTGCTAAATTTTCAGAAAGCTCATTAATTGATATCGATGACGTATTTGAGGCAATAATAGCATTAGGTTGAAGAATAGACTCCAATTCAGCATAAACATCTTTTTTAACATCCTTTTTTTCTAACACAGCTTCAACAACAAAATCAGAACTTTTTATATCATCATAAGATAAGGTTGGTGTCAGCTTAAAAGAAGCTAAACGTACCTCTCGTTTTGATAAACGTCTTTTTTTAAGCAATTGTTGATTAATTGAATCTACCATCTTAATACCCTTTAAAACATCTTTTTCACGAATATCTTTTAATACAACCGATATAGATCGGTAGATAAAAGACCAAGCAATACCACTCCCCATCAATCCAGCACCAATCACAGCCGCTTGCTTAACAGGCAATGATTTAACACTAGATGTTACCGCTTTTTTCTGTTCTTCTTGACTAAAAAATAAATTAGTTAAATACGTTGGAATATTGGTTTTAAAACACTCTGAAAAATACATTACTTCCAAGGCTAATCCCTGGTCTAAAGGACGATAAATTCCCTTCATCACAGCTCTTAAAGCAAGTAAAAGCGCTGGATAATTTCCTTTTGACTTTTCACGAATCGATCGTTTTGATGATGATGATATAAAAGCACGTCCAAACAAATTGGATTGCAAAGCCCAATCAACAAAAGAAAGCTTACGCCTATCTAAAATAGCCTTCCTGCCCTGCTTAGATAAAATATCACGAATAAAGTCATCCAAATAATCAGCTTCAAACCCTTCAGGATAACAACGATCTACTAAACCAATCTTAAGTGCTTTTTTTACAGAAATTGCTTTCCCCGACAAAATCATAGGCAAACTCTTTACAACCCCAATCAAACGAGGTAATCGTTGTGTCCCCCCAAACCCAGGAATAATCCCTAAATTAACCTCTGGACATCCTAACGATGTGTTATCAGACATCAGTGCCAAACGATAATCACAAGCCAAAGCCAACTCTAAGCCCCCTCCCAAACAAACCCCATTAATAAGAGCAATCGTTGGAATTGATAAATCATCACATTGCTGAATAATAGACTGTCCTGTTCTCACAAGCTCTAATGTCTCTTCTGGTGTAGATAATTTTTGAATCTCTTTAATATCAGCACCTGCAATAAACATAGATGGTTTATCACTACGAATAACCAAACATTTTACAGTAGAATCATCCTTTACTTTATTAAAATAAGCTGACAATCGTTCCATAACACCCATAGACAATGTATTTACCTTGCTATCCATATCATTAAATGTAATAGAAGCTACCCCCATATCATCAACAGAATACGAAATCATCATTCAACCTCCACAATAAATGAAGCCCCTTGTCCACCACCAACACATAAGGTCGCTAAACCTCTTTGCTTATTTAATGTTTTTAAAGTATGTAACAACGTTATCAACAAACGTGCCCCCGTAGCACCAACAGGATGCCCCAACGCAATAGCACCCCCATGGATATTAAAGATATCCATATTAACTTCCCCTAAAGCCTTCTCAAGACCAAGATATTGTTTTGAAAATGAATCTGATTCAAAAGCACGTAAATTAGCAATAATTTGAGCAGAAAACGCTTCATTCATTTCAATAGCATCAATATCAGCTAAGCTAATACCGGTTCGTTTAAATAACTTAGCGGTTGCATAAACAGGCCCCAACCCCATCCTACTAGGCTCCAGGCCCGCATAATCATAATCTCGAATATAGCCTAAAATAGAATCATGATCCCGCTTAGCATCTGATTCTCGTTTTAAAATCATAGCAGCCGCGCCATCCGTAATAGGGCAGGCATTGCCAACCGTAACCGTCCCGTAACGACGATCAAAATAAGGCTTCAGTTTTTGCAATTTTTCAAGTGTTTGATCCGATCGAGGACCATTATCAGTAGATACCAGTGATTCAAATCCAGAAGAAACAGCAATCGTTTCTTGTTGAAAAAACCCATTCTCTTGAGCCGCTAAAGCCTTTTGATGACTATGTAATGCATAATTATCTTGATCTAAACGTGTAATGGAAAACTCTTTTGCTAAGTTTTCAGCTGTAACCCCCATAATTTGACCACAGATTGGATCCGTTAACCCATCTACTAAACCAATCACTGGCGCTAAATAATGAAATTTAAACGATGACAGAACACCCCATTTTTTTAGGGGTGTTTTAGCCTTCATCAAATTCTCAAAAAAAGATTTCATTTTCCGAGAAAATAAAAAAGGAATATTGGTCATTGACTCGGTACCCCCCGCTACAATAATATCCGCCTTATCAACTAATAATTTATTTATAGCCGTTGAAACACTTTCCATACCTGAAGCACAATTGCGTTGTACCGTATAAGCAGGAACATGATTTTCAAAGCCAGCCTTAAGTGCAGCCACTCTTGAGACATTAGCAGCCTTTGATGGCTGAGCAACATTACCTAAAATAACCTCATCAACAGAAGCTGAAGAAACACCACTCTTTAACATTAAACGCCTAAGAACAAATGCCGCTAAATCATCTGCATCATATAACTTAAATTCTGTAGACGCTTTCAAAAAAGGCGTTCTAAAACCAGAAATAATAGCAATACGTTCTTTCATTAACTCCCCTTAAAAAAAATTATATATTAACTATTCCCATTATAACACATAAATAAACCGTAATTGTTTAAAAAAAAGCAAATAATGGGTAATACATTAATATGAAAAAAGAAGAAAATAGTGATGAATTAAACAAAAAAAACAATAAACCTGAACCAAAAGGACTCCGGCAATCCCATCTATTTCAAGTTGTACTAGAATTTTACGTTAGACAAATCGAATTGTCATTCAGCTGTAATTAAAAAATTAATCTAAGTATTACTACTTGTTGAGGATGTTTTCTTTTCCTTATCTGTAACATAAAAACCACTTCCCTTAAACGCAATCCCTACATTCCTACTTATCAAACGAGTCACTAAACCTGATTGACAAGAAGGACATGAAATTGAAGGGTCTTCCATAATAGAATGAGTGACCTCAAAAACATCATTACAATCATTACATTTATAATCATATAAAGGCATAGACTGAGTAATCTACCAAGATACAATCATAAAATCAATATTATCTAGTCTTTATTATTGTTTTAAAGATTGTATAACGTGATCTAATTCAGTCATTTTAACACCAAATTCAGACCAATTAGACTCTGATAAGGATTGCTTTAAATGGTTAAACACACGAATAACTTGCTCAACCGAGGAATTATTATTCGAATCTAAAACAATAGACTCAAACTTAGAATCCTCCCTAACATCATCATAACGAACATCAAAAATGCTAAACATAGCATCCATTAAATTTTTCCCCATAACAACCTTATCATCGTAAGAAACAATAACACGTTTTAATTCTGGCAACTTAGATGTTTCTGCTTGCAAATAAATGGGCTCTACATATAACAAAGAGCCTTCTATTGGAATAATCATTAAATTACCTCGAATAACACGAGATCCCATTTGCCCCCATAATGTTAAGTTTTTAGAAATTTCAGTATCTTGATCAATTCGTGACTCAATTTGCATAGGACCATAAATTGTTTTTTCTTTAGGAAGTTTTAAAACCGTAAACTGTCCATAATTATCTAAATCAGAGGAAGCTGCTAACCACGCTATCATATTATTTTTATTTGTAGGCGTAAAGGGAAGCATTAATACAAACGATTCTTTTTTATCCCCAGGCAACTTTGTAACTAAATAATACGGTGACATTGTTTTTTCACTACCCTCATAGGTTTCTTGAGGAAACTCCCAAACATCTTCACGATTATAAAATACCTGCGGATCTTCCATATGGTATGTGTTCAAAATTAAAGCTTGAACCGTAAATAAATCTTTTGGATATTTAACATGTTTTTGAATTGATACGGGCATTTCAGATTGAGATTTAAAAAATCCTTTATACACGCCATTAAATGCCTTAATAATAGGATCTTCTCCATCCATCATATAATAATCAATGGCTCCATCATAGGCATCAATAACAACTTTAACCGAATTACGAATATAATTAATACGAGCATTAAATGGCTCTGAATAAGGAAACTTATTTGAAATCGTATAGGCATCATAAACCCACTTCATTCTTCCATTGTCTGTTAATACTAAATAGGGATCTTGATCATACACTAAAAAAGGCGCAATTTTTTTAGCAATATAGGTAATCGATCGATCATACATAAGCCTAGAATCATCGTTAATTAAAGATGAAAAAATTAATTTAAAATCAGAAAATTTAATAGAATATATCAAGCGTTTCATAAAACTATCTAATAAGATACCTCCCTGCCCTTCATAGTTTGTATATACATTTAAATCCCCCTTAGGAAAATCAAACTCTTGCTGCTTCGTATTAACAACAACATAATCAAATGTTTTTTCCCCAAAATATATCTCCGGTCTATTAATAGATAACCCATGTTTAGCAACAGGAGGGAGATCTTTTACAAAAAACTCCGGCAATCCATCAACGGTCACTTCATTAACTGGCGTCATACACAACCCATACCCATGAGTATAAACTAAATGACGATTAGTCCATGTTTGTGCCTGAGAAGATAATTGGGAACTATCTAACTCTCGAGCCGATAACATAACTTGCTGCGGCTTTCCATTAATCATATATCGATCAACATCGACATTCATAAATTCATAATACAAACGAATTTCTTGTAATTGACTAAATGTTTGTTTTAATGGTTCTTGATTCCATAACCGAATATTTTCAATAATGGTAGTATTAGATTTAATGTCATTAGAATCCAACTGATAATCAACCGGAAAATCTTTTTCAATAACATGATTTAAATGATAAGCTTCTCGAGTAAAACTAATATTAGCTTCAATAAACTCTTTTTCCTTTACAAGTTCATTCGGAGAAACAATAACATTCTGAACAATATTAGGAACAAACTTTAAACCAAAAAAATGCAACAATAAAATAACTAGCAAACCAATATAAGGTAATTTAAATGTTGGCTTTACAATTAAAAACAAAATTAAGAAGGCCTCTAAGGCAAACAATCCAACCAAAATATTTTTAATAGGATAAATAATGTTAACATCTGTAAAAGCAGCTCCAAAAACAACTCCATTTTCAGACAAAACAAGATCAAACATCCCTAACCATGTTCCAAGTGAAAACAATAAAAATGTCACCGACAACAAACTTATTAAATGTTTTTTAATCGACGAAAACGCTTTTTCTTTAGAAAAAATAACCAACAAAATATTTTTTGAAAAATAAATCCAGCCAACAAAAAATAACGAAATAATAAACAATCCAATAAACCACCCTTGAATATGATTAAGTAATGGCAAGGTAAACAAATAAAAAGAAACATCCTTAGCAAATAAAGGATCTGATAAACCGTAAGGAATTTGATTTAAATACAAATACAAATCTTCCCACCAGGACTTTGCCGACAATCCAAAAATAATAGAAATAGCTAAAATAGCAATATAAACAACATTAGAAAATGCTTTTAAACCTAATGATTGATCCGATTGAGATTGCTCCATAAATTTTCTAAACTGATTAATGAGTTGATTAAGAAAAGCAAACGGCGTCTGTATATCATAAGTCGCATTTTTATTAGCAATAGAACTATTCTTATTAGCAATAACAGCATTTAAACTTAACCATCCAAACGCTATTAACGTAAACACACCCCAAGTAATCCATTCCGATTTAACACGAAACCACCATATAGACTCATATCCAAATGATTGAAACCACAAAAAATCTGGATACAAATTCATAAACACAAAAAAACTAATAATAGCGGCAACGATAAAACCAATAATAAATTTAATTTTTGTCATAATCTTTCCTTTAAATTTAAATAAAATAAAATAAATGAATCAATACAAGTGTATCAAACTTTAAAAATCATTTATAGAAGAAAATTAGAAACTATAAACCGTTTTGGTAGCGGAGACTGGGATCGAACCAGTGACGCCACGGGTATGAGCCGTGTGCTCTAACCAACTGAGCTACTCCGCCATAAGTAAACGTGGCGTAACTGTACTAAAAAACATAATAAAATGTCAACGAACGATATCAAGAGAATCAAATAATGATGTCTTTTCTTTAGCTGAAAATGGAATTAAATCTCCCCGTGATAAGCCTTTTAAATCAATCATCGCTATTTGCAAGCGCTTTAACTGAACAACTCTCACATTAAAATGCTCAAAAGACCGCCGAATCAATCGATTCCGCCCTTCATTTAAGGTTAAAATAAGCTCTTGATCTGATAAAAAACTCACAGTGGTAAAAAAAATAGGTCCATCATCAAGAAAAAAGCCAGCCTTTAGCCGTTGAATCGTTTGTTTAGAAACACGCTTATCTAATGTTACATGATACACTTTTTCACATTCAAAAGATGGATGCATAAGCCGATGTGATAACTCCCCATCATTGGTAATAATCATTAAACCCGTCGTATCCTTATCTAAACGACCAACAGGAAAAAGAGGCATTCCTAATTGACGAATATAATCGCCAACACAACGCCTTCCTTTTGGATCTTCCATAGTTGATAAAACCCCTTTTGGCTTAAAAAACCGATAATACACATACGAAAATTGATACTGAATAACCTCCCCATTAACAACAACCGCATCCTGTTTACTATGTATAAGCTCCTTTAAACTAGAAACCGGTTTATCATTAACAACAACTTGCCCTTTTTTTAAAAAATCTAGTAAATCACGTCTTGATATATAAGACTGAGTTGTTACAAATTCTTCTAAAGAGCAATTAATTTTCATAACTTGAATTTAAATTAATACTAGGATAATCATTGAAATAAACATTTTGAGACTTTAAATCCCATGTCATTGTATCAGCAACAATACGAAACGTCTCATGTGAAAGTTGAATAGAATCAGGTGCCATAACAACATTCTCGCTGACTTCCCATGATATAAAAGCAGAATCAAACCAATAGAACTGATTAGCATACACATACACCAAATAAGTATCCCATAACTGCATAGACCCTGAATCTAAATTCATATTGCCTTGTTTGGCATTAAAGCGAAAAAAAGAATCATTTAAAAAAGAAACCCCTGAAGATTGTTCAAAAACAATATTAGAATCATCCTGGTTAATAACCGCACGATTAGCCGAAACCTTAAGATCTAACTGTCCATTTGTATAATGAAGAATTGAAATATCATGAAAAACAAAATCAGGAATATCATCTACAAGATGCCCTTGAGACATAAATACAAATTCTTTAAAAAATAAAGCATAAATAATTAAAACAAATAACGATAAAACAATATAAACACTTATTTTTCCCATATTTCAATCATTGTCCTTGCAACCGCCCAACAATCATTAATTGTTTTAAAGCTAAAAAATATTTTCTTTGTTTACGATACGCTTCTCCTAATAAAAAATGAATAGCGGTTGCTTTTGGCTCTATGACCAACCCTTTTTCACACCATTCAATTGCTTTTTCTACCTCACCCATCTCCCCATAAACTAACGCAATAAAACCATACCCCCACACCTGCCTAGGATTAATCTCAATAACTCGCTTAAACAAACTAATCGATTGTTTTTTTTCTCCAACAAAGAAATATCCAAAGGCACATTTAAAGGGATATCGCCATTCATTCATATCCTCTTTCATCCGTTTCTCATACGTTACAATAACCGTATGAGCATAGTCCTTTGGAATTTTTTTTAATAATTTCCAACCCTTTAAAATTTGTCCAGAATACGCATAACTCATCGCTAAATCAAACATAATCTCATTCGATGTTGGCATGGCTTCATAGCGACTTTTATGTCGAATAATTTCATCTAAAATAGCCTCGTCAACATGATATGGAAAGGCAAAAACAGGTAAAGAAAAAACAATAAAACTATACCAAAAAAATATAAACCTCATAACAATTCCACCTTAATAGGAGGATGTGTCATAAAAATATCATTTCGCCAATTAATCCTTAAAACATCTTTATAGACACTAACATAAGAACGATGAATAGGAATAAAAAAAGAGAATATAAAATGAATCAACAATCGTGGAATAATATCAAACAAAACAAAAAATCGATATAACCCATAAATAAAACTAGAATAATGTTTATAGCAAACGTAAAAACCCCCACGGTATCCTTCTAATAAAGATTTTTCTGAACGAAAAAATGTAGACAACCCCCCAAAATGAGTTAATTTAGCTAATGGATAATACACTAATCTTAATTTTTTCTTACGTAATACTTTAGATAAATCAACATCTTCATTATAAAAAAACAAATTCTCATCCAACCCGTCAATATCATTATAAACACTCTTTTTAATCAACAACGCAGCCCCTGAAACAAATGAAACATTAACTGGATTACTAGATTTAAACATCCACTGACCAAAGAAACTACCTGGACATTGAATAGAGCCATCTTCATTAAGCAACATTGGAACAAGTGCCCCAATATCAGAAAATTGAACCATATAATCATACATTAACTGAATCGTATTTGGCTGAGTAATAGTATCGTTATTTAATAAAAAATAATAATCACCTTTTGCATAATCAGCACAAATATTATTCGCTTTAGCAAAGCCACTATTATAATAATTTTTTAACACCCTAACACGATCCTTATAAGTCCGTAAAACATCTAAAGAATCATCCGTAGAACAATTATCAATAACAATAATATCTAAATCAAACGTAATCTCACTAGCCAACAGTGAATCTAAACAATTTTTTATAAAACTAGATCCATTATAATTAACAATAAATACACTAATACATGTCATAAAGATAGGATATCTTAATTATTTAAGAAACAAAATGACTCATAAACAGGGTTTGCTAATATCCCCCCTCCTAAATCAGAAGGAAGAAGCTTTGAACAAACAAATTCTGTTGACTGCTCAGAAATATCAATATCACATTGCCAAGTAATATGCTTTTTTATATGATTGATACAAGTCCCACAATGCTGATTAATTTTTTCTACCAAAACTGAATTATCCAATGATTCTTTAGGAAAAACATCGACAAAAACAGAGTGAGTATCCTGATCATTTGAAGCAAGCAATTTAGTTACAAACCCTTCTTTATTTGGATTTAATAAATAATAACTTTTAGATGTAATCATCGAAAAAAAATCAACAGCATCACACTCCGTTTGAACATCAACAATCCAATGAACAAAGCGAGATAACCGCTTACAATGTGTTAAATTCATAAATCCATGAATAGCCTCTAACGCTGAAACAGCATGTAAATCAATATGTTTTTGATAAACAAAACATTCCATACTTAATAGGTCTCCTGAATATAATCACGCAATGATTCAAACATTTTTTTCCATGGACCATCCGTTAACACCCCTTTACGTCTTTGTGAGGATAAATCATGATTTAAATATCTTGGAATATGATACCAAAACATCCCACGTTCCGGATGAGGCATCATGGCCAAAACATTACCTGATTGATTACATAAACCTGCCATATTAAATTCAGAACCATTAGGATTAGTAGGATATGAAAAAGATACATCTCCAATTTCATCAGAATAAATTAGCTGAGTTGAAGTTGATGTTTGAACTAACTCTTTATTAAAAAACTTAAAATTTCCTTCGCCATGATTTATTTGAATAGGAATAACATCGGTATCATTAAAATATCGTGTAAAAAGACTTCCCTGAGGATTTTTTATTTTAACATAAACCCAATCACAGACAAATCCATGATAAGACTGTTCATTCATATTAGGAGCTAACCCCATTCCCATAGAAATGTCTGGATTATAATCAGGTAAAATACCTGATTCAGCTAAAATTTGACATCCATTACAAATTCCCAAAACAGGATAGCCATCTAAAGCCCTCTCTTTAATAAAACCTAATATAGGTAGTTTAGATGATACAACACCCGCACGAACACGATCTTGAAATGAAAACCCTCCAGGCAAAACAAACCCTTTATAAGTGCTTAAATCTAAGTGATCTGAATTCCAAGGAACAATATCAGCAGACAGTCCTACAACATTCAAACTATGTAATGTTTCATATTCACAATTACTACCAGGAAATTGAATAACAGCAACACTCATACGGCTCTCTATTGAAATAAATCTTTATCTAAATTAATAGCCGCAATCATACCATCAGAAACAGCCGTTGGAATTTGACGAATTTGCTTAGAACGAATATCCCCTGCAGCATATATTCCCGAAATATTTGTTCTCATAAATTCATCCGTAATAATATAGCCCTTTTCATCTAAATTTAAATTCAAATTTAAAATTTCATGTGGAGGAATTCGTCCAACATAAATAAAAACACCTTTTACATCTAACCACGTTTCTTGATTGGTCACAATATTAGACAGTTTAATCTTTTCTAACTTATCAATACCAAAAGCATCAACAGGAACGGTATTCCAAATAACACTAATATTTTCATTAGTCATAACCTTCTGCTTTAAATTTCGAACAGCTTTTAAATAATCCGAACGATGAATCAAAAATAATTTATTAACATATTGTGATAAATAATCTGCAGCATAACACGCACAATTACCGCCACCTATAACCGCTACATCTTTATCTTGATACGATTCGATATCAGATTGGGCATAATAGGATATACCACGGCCTAAAAACTGACGTTCAAAATTGGTTTCTAAAGGTTTTGGTTCTAAACCCAACGCTAAAATAACCCCTTTCGTTTTATAATGCTTAGCCAAATCAGTTTTAACCAATTTTAAACCATCTTCAACATCACTCACATCTTCAACAGTCTCACAACTATAAGAAACCCCATACTCATTTAAATGCTCTTCCATTTTAATTGACAAATCCGATCCTAAAATACCCGTTGGAAACCCAAGATAATTTGAAATATTATAAGCCGTAGCTGTTTGACCACCAGGCAAATTCCGATCAATCATCAAAACAGATAATTTTGCTCTTGCAGCACACAAAGCAGCAGACATTCCCCCTGGACCAGACCCAACAATAACAACATCAAAATAATCTTGATCCTGCTTACTATCAAGCTTTTGAACAACATTCATTTCTTCTGGATGTAAGCTCATTCTTGTAACTGCTTTGTCGATACCTTAATTTTTGCCCGACCTCCCGACACAACAGATTCATTGTCTAAATCAAAGGTAATATAATCCCCTTTTAAATAATCATCTTTATTCAAAAAAACAGCATTCCCCTGCAAAGCAATTAAATTAGTATTTAAATCATAACGTGCCCTCTCTGACATAGCCTGATAATCCCGATATATAAATTGAACATTACCATCAACAAAAATATCAGATGGAAACAAAGCAATTGCATTCATACAGGTTAAAACGAAGTCATCTTTTGTAACAAAAACAGAATCTAAAAAACGCAAAGTATTATCTAAAACAGAAAAACGTAATTGGTGAGCTTTAATCGACAAATCCTTATAAACAACCCTCGTATTTTCAACACCCACTAACACTGAGTCAATCAAAGAAAATGTTATATCCTTGGCTGTAACAAAAACATCTAACTGCCTTGAATCTGGATAAGATACATCGATACCATGCTCATTAACCAAATCATTTACTAAGTTACTATAAGAAGCATAAACAAAAGAAGACCCTAAACTAAAAAAAAGACATAAAAAAACAATTTTCTGAAACATCATAATTAATATACCACTTTAGATCATGACTGGAAAGAAAATGCAATAAAAAGAAGCCTGTTCATAAACATAGTGATAATTAAACATTTTCTACAATCTGAAAAACACGATTATGATCAATAGGACCATCAATAATTTGTTCTTTTTTACCAGGCCATATCACGCGTATCTTGATGATACCAACATTAGAACCCAAACCAAACGTTAACGTGGTATCATCTTGTGTAAGATACTGACTCCCAATACTAACATATTGTGAAAACTGCTTATTATCAGATGTATATACCGTAACTTTAGACCCAACACCATATCGATTATTTTTAATTCCCTTAAGCTTAATTTTTATCCAAGAATTCTCATTTAAAGAGGTGTTTTTAAAAACCTTCAAGGGTAAAAATAAATTTGTAACCAAAAGATCTTTTTTACCACTATTGGTTAAATCTAACGCTACAACACCACGACTATTTCCCTGAAATGACTCCGCTGATTTAGCTTGAGTACGATATAAATGATTACCATCTGATAAAAGAAAATGATTAAATTGTGATCCAGCCAAACTACCTTCATAATATCCATTAGTAATATACAAATCTTGATCCCCATCATTTTCATAATCAAAAAACTGGGCCCCCCAACACCATCCATAGGCAGCCGGTTCAATATAATCCGATTCAACGGACTTAGAACGACGTCCCTCTTGATTTAAAAACAATTTATTACCTGAAGAATAAGAGGAAGAATTTAAAATATAATCATCAAAAAGATACTGTTGAGATGATTTAGGAAAATGAAATGTAAGATTCTTTGAATACATATCAATAACCGTTACAAAGGAATCCCAGAATCCATCTTCGTTAATATCCGTAAAACTAATATTCATCCCATTCCCACGATCATCCAAACCAAAAACCGAAGCCTTTTCTTCAAACGTATTATCCCCTTGATTAATATAAAGATTATCAAAACCAAAATCATTAACAACATACAAATCTTCATCCCCATCATTATCATAATCTATAGCAGATGCAGCTAATACAAATCCCGTAGAATCAATCCCACTACGATTACTTATATCCTCAAATCGCCCCCCACCTAAATTCTTATATAATTGACTTTTTTGACCATTTTTACCATCAATAGCAACATAAAAAGCATCCTTATTAAACTTTTCTAACAATCTTTTTTCTAAATCAGGCGATAAAGTCATTTTTTTCTTTATATCTCTTACCTCCCAATGATCTTTCATATTAGGCCCAAAATGCCCTACAAACAAATCCAACAACCCATCATTATCCATATCAAAAAAAACAGCAGTTTGAGCATGATAATCTGTACGAATACCAGAAAAATCTGTTATATTTTTAAAATCTCCCTGCTCTGTTTGTAAAAACAACTGTGATTTTGAATATGCATGAACAATAAACAAATCTAATCTTCCATCATTATTAATATCTACAAAAAGAGCCTGTCTAGAATCATCATAGTTACGATCTGTGATATTATAAAAATCCGTCTTATCAGAAAACGTTTGATCTCCATTATTAATATAAAGCGTATTACCTCCCTCTCCCGTTAAAAAAATATCAACAAAACCATCATCATTAACATCCCCAACACCTATACCTGATCCAATAGATTTAAAAATTGAATAAGTATCTGATGCGCTCATATAAGAGGTCTGTTTAACACCAGATTGTTTTGATATATCAATAAAATAGGGGCTATCATGTAAGGATAAAAATTGATTCTTATTTTTTTCTGTAAACCAAGAAAAAAATCTATGCTTAAATGGCAAAGGCATCCACATATCCTTTACATTAAAAATCGCATTGACATCCGTTACATCAATCGTATCTTTTTTGAAAGATAAAGCCCTTTTTTCTGATTCTTGTAATAAAAATGTTGCTAATATAGATATTCTTTCAGCTAATAATTCCAAAGCAAATAAATCCATAGAACGAACATCATCTTCTTTCCAAATATCGCCTAATATTTTCCAATGAATTCCCGAATCTCGAACAGCATCTGATTCATAACTAAGTAGTTTGATTGTTTTATCATGAGCATCATTAATTTTAGATGTTGAAATCTCCTGATAAACATTATTTAATCGCCTTAATAAAACATCTCCATTTGACAAAAGTTTTACTGGAAATAAATGACTCAAATTATCATAAACCCAATTTAAACTTAAATAGTCTTCAGTGTCTCCATAAAACTCAAAATCTCCCAAAAGATAGGGACTTGATTTTTCAAAAACATGTTCTGGACTAGCTGCAAAATTAAATGAGCTAAACATAGAACTAATGCCTAAAGCAACATAACGGGTTAAATTATTTAAATGTTTAACAATGTGTTGAGACGCTTCTTCTGTCAATGGAATATCAACGAGCTTATTAAATAAATTCTGATAAGTCGTTTCAACGCTAAGAACATCATTATACTGACTTAATGCATCTACCTTACCCTGAATAATAGCTTTATTTTTTTTCTTCAAAAAACTAAGAGCCTCCTCCTGTGACTCAAAATAATAATCATGTTTATCCCAAGAAATATAAGAAAAGTTATCATCAAAGTCAGTCACAACATCTTTAAACACAGCTTTTAAAACCTCTTCAGAAATATATCCCTCATGTGTTAAGTTATGGGCTTCTCTTAAAACAAAAGCCGAAATGCTAACGATAATATCTGCCAAATAATTCATAGCATTTTCAGATAATGGTTTTAATTTTGGATACGCTTGAATAGTAGAATCCCATCTGAAAACAATATAATCATCTAACACACTCGATAAAACTCTCCAATTTTCGCTAAGCTTTCCATACTGATCATAAAAATTTTTTGAGGATAAATCCTGAACCAAAAAAGAATCTTTTAATCGTCCTGTTAATGTTTCAGGAACAGCACGTTCAATATCTCGTTTTGTTAACATAGGCAATAGACTAGAATCATCGGATGCTCTTGCCCAAATACGTCTGACAATATCCTTAATAATTTCAAGGTTAAGCTGAACTAACACTTCATCAATATCCGTATTAGAATAATACGTCTCTATTTGCCTAACCGTAGTCCAACAAGTAGCATCCCGTTTTGCATCAATAAAAAGCACTTGTTTTTGAATAAAATCAAATTGATTAAAAAACATATGCTTATAGATAACTGGATACAATAAAAAATAGTAGATTAAGCCTAAACTAACACTTAATAATAATAATAATTTAATCTTCATAACCATTATATTCTATAAAATTATAAACATATAATACACTATCCCAAAAAAAAATTTAAACATCAAAACCACCCATAAAGTTTTGATATACATTAATAACTGATATAATACATCACGATGAAATGGCAAGAACCTAACAAAAAAAACCCCCACTTATATCTTCCATTAGCCAAAGCTAACCCCAATCAAGCCCTATCATCATGCACGATTAATCCCAAGTTAAGTATCACTGTATCTGATAAATGGCTAAAAATCTGGCATTCACCTAATAATTCATCTACTGAAACCCTATGCCAAAATTTACTTATCTTACTAGAACCATTAGCTGAATTGAGCATTTTATCACAAAAAAAAATCTCCATTTATTCAAAAAACGAAGCTCATGATTTAGTAACCGATACCGATATTGGAATTGAATTATTACTAAAAACATGGTTTAACAATCAGTTACCTAAGCATAAACTTATTGGAGAAGAAACACAAAAACCTATTCTCAAATCATCCAATATTTGCTGGTACCTTGACCCTATTGATGGAACCTCAAACTATGCCTCAAAAAAGGATAATTTTTGTATTAACCTAGGCTCTACCTATAATGGGAAACCCTATATTAATATCGTCTATCATCCCAAAACAAAAACCTATCATTATCAAACCCCAAAAAAAACCTCATATCAAGCCTTAGCAAAACCCGAAAAAACAATATGTACCGAATTTTATCCTCACCGTACACACGAAAAAACCATGTATAATAGCATTCTCAAACAAACAAACTGGAAACCCTTTCAAACACAAGCACTCGGTATTAGTTTATATGAAATGATGAACGGTAAATGCAGTGCCTTTTATAAAGCAAATGCAAAACCATGGGACATTATTCCTGGAGCCGCAATACTTTCAACGTCTAACTATTGGGATATCACCTTCATCACAAACCAATATCAAAGGCTATCATTATTTTCAAACAACCCTAAATTTATTAACTATTTAAACGAATGCTTTAAAGAAAATTGTCGTATTGGAACACTTATTATCACACCAAAAAATAATCCAGCTATAAAAGAAATTATTATCAATACACTTCAATCATGACAAAACATAATATTCATATACCCGTCATGCTAGACGACGTTATCGAGAACTTAAGCATTCAAAAAAATGACCGAATCATCGAAGGAACAGCAGGCTTTGGAGGCCATACCCAGAAGATTCTTAAAAAACTAGATAAATCTGGACTATATATTGGAATAGACCAAGATAAAACCGCCATATCTCATAGTAAAAACCAATTCAAAGAATATCCATTTGCACATCATTACCATGATAATTTTAGTAATTTTGAAACCTATTTAACTACCCATAAACATGCTACATTTACCAAGTTTTTTCTCGACTTAGGTATCTCATCCTATCAAATTGATGAAGCCTCACGTGGCTTTTCACATCGTTTTGATGGTCCCTTAGATATGAGAATGAACATTAATAACCCTATTGATGCAAAAGAAGTAGTAAACACCTACTCTGCAGAATCATTATCAAACATATTTTATCATTATGCTGAGATAAGACATAATAAAAAACTAGTAGACAATCTTATCCAAACAAGAAAAACCACCCCTTTAAAAACAACAACTGACTTACGTAATATCATCAAAAAAAGTTATTTTTTTCATAACAAACGATCCTTATTCATGAAAACCTGCTCCCAAGTCTTTCAAGCGCTCCGTATCGAAGTCAATCAAGAATTTAAACATATCGAAACAACACTCCCAAAATTAGAAAAATATGCAAATGATAGCGCTATCATCATTATCTTAACATTTCACTCATGTGAAGATCGCCTCATTAAACAATTCATTAAACAATCTAAAACATTAGAGTTTAACCCAAAATCAGTCATTAAACCGAGTAAAATTGAACGAACAAACAATTCAAGAAGCCGGTCTGCCAAATGTCGAATAATTCAAAAAAAACTACCTTAACGAAACATCAATAATACGATTAGAATCTTGCTGAGTAATAGAAATAGCTATATGAGGGAATTTGATATCAATCAACTTTTCAGCCCATTCTATAAAAAAAAGATACTGAGATTGGGAAAAATAATACTCTAAATCCAAAGAATCAATAGCAGCTTCTGATTCTAACCGATATAAATCAATATGATAAACAGGCGGGCTTGACCCATATTCATTTACTAACGTATATGTTGGAGAAGAACTATCCATAACCCCTAAATGAGACATAAATGACTTTACAAACGTTGTTTTCCCAGCACCCATTTCAGCATAAAACAAACAAATCGTACCTGGCTTTAAAATAGGAACCAATGATTTGGTAAACCCATCTAATTCTGACAAAGAATGAATCGTTTCTTTAGCTAAGTTTTTCATATAATTCTTCTATCGTTTGATTTAAAAGAGGATGAACAAAATGAGGAACTAACTCAACTAAAGGTTTTAAAACAAATAACCGATCATGCATTAACGGATGTGGCACCACCAAATCATCATCAGAAACAATCATATCATTAAAAAACAATATATCTAAATCAATGGTACGCGGATCACGAGTCCCCTTAGACTCCCTTCCCAATTGTTTTTCGACAACTAAGGTTAATTCAAACAAATCTCGCAAAGAAATTAACGTCCTAACTTCAATAGCCGCATTTAAATAATCCGGTTGATAAGTAGGTGCTACAGCTGGGTTATTAAAATATGTGGAAACAGCTACAATCTCCGTATCCTCATGATCACCTAATAACCGAATGGCCTCATCTAAATAAACGTGTCTATCACCAATATTCGAACCCAAAGCAAGATATGCTATATTCAACATTAACAATCCTCCAACTTTAATGAAACATCAAAAGCTTGCTTCATGTCAAACACATCATGCACTCGAAACACCTTAGCTCCCCATCGCCAAGCCAATAAATTAGCAGCAATACTACCCCCTAATCGC
>PBBX01000026.1 GCA_002716725.1 bacterium
ATCAGAAGAAAAATTCACCGAAGCTTCATTTTCAAGATTCGTACGACTTGCATGTGTTAAGCACGCCACCAGCGTTAATCCTGAGCCAGGATCAAACTCTCAGTTTATTAAAAATTAACATATAAAAAAACCCACACATTTAGGTTTGTTATTCAAATATCAAAGAACTTTTTTAAAGCTTGTAGATACTACACTATTATTATTTTTTTTTCAATGTTTAAAATTAAACTTTTCTAACAAATTTGATTCCATCTATTTTTTTTATCTTGATTAATAAGTTTTCTGATGGATCTTGATCGATATCAATAATTGTGTAGGCTAAATCATCTTTGCTTTTATTTACCATTTCTGTAATATTAATTGAGTTTTCTGAAAAAGGAGATAATATTTGTCCTATCATATTAGGCTTGTTCTCATGTAAGACGGTTAATCGCCAATCACTTGTACGTTCTAATTTACAATTAGGAAAATTAACTGAATTATGAATATTGCCATTTAACATAAAATCAGTTACCTGATCGACAACCATCACAGCACAGTTATCTTCCGCTTCTTCTGTTGATGCACCCAAATGTGGCAAGCCTATTACATTTGGTAATTTTAAAATGTTATTATTTGGAAAATCTGTAACAAATTTTTTTACATGATTACTTTCTAAGGCTTTAATTAAATCGTCTTCTACTATAATTTCTGGCCTCGCAAAATTAAGTATAATGCATCCTTTTTTTAACATCTGGATCTTTTTAGAATCAAAAAATGCTCTTGTAGAATCATTTAATGGCATATGAAATGTTAAAAAATCTACGTTTGATAACATTTCATTTAAACTCTCAGCTTGTTTTACCCTACTCGATAAACCCCAAGCTCTACTCACTGAAATATAAGGATCAAATCCGTAAACATCCACTCCCAACTTTATCGCATCATTAGCAACTAATACCCCAATAGCGCCTAATCCAATAATTCCAAGTTTTTTTCCCGATACTTCAAACCCTTTAAATTGTGACTTTTTTGATTCTACCTCTGAACTAATATCACAATCTGTATTCTGAAGATCATTTACAAAGGTCAAGCCATTAAAAATATTTCTTGATGCAAGAAATAAGCCTGATAATACCAATTCCTTTACAGCGTTAGCATTTGCTCCAGGGGTATTAAATACCACTATCCCCTTTTCTGTACATGTTTGAATTGGAATATTATTGGTTCCTGCGCCAGCACGACCAATAGCTTTTAAATTATTATTAAATTGATAATCGTGCATTTTAAAACTACGAAGAAAAATAACATCTGGATTTTCTTCAGTCTCAAATGCATTCGTATCAAAATTATTATTTAATCTATCAAGGCCTTTTTTAGATAGTTTGTTGAAAACCTTAACCTTAAACATTTGATTATCGTTTTCTATATTGAGGGGCTTTTCTAGCACCTCTTAGACCATACTTCTTTCTTTCTTTTATACGTGGATCTCGTGTAAGACATCCATTTTCTTTTAATGTTTGTCTAAACTGCACATCTACATCTAATAAGGCTCTACTAATTCCTAACAAACAAGCATCTACTTGAGCAGCCTTACCGCCACCTAATACCGATATTTTAATATTATATTTTTTTGTTAATCCTAGATATTCCAATGGTTTTATCATATCAGTTATATCTAATTCAGATCCAAAGTAATAGCCGGGCTTTAAATTGTTAATAGAGATTTTACCAGTCCCTTCAAATAGCCATACTTTTGCTATAGCACATTTTCTTTTTCCAGTTCCATAAAAAGACGTACTTGGTACTTTTAATATTTCTTTATTAGATTTTTTATCTTGTTTTATCATAAGTATCTAAAACTCCTTTAGTTTTTTAAATTAAGTTCTATTGGCTTCTGGGCATCATGTTTATGGTTTTCACCACGATATACTTTTAATTTTGTTAACATTTGTCGTCCTAATCTGCCTTTAGGTAACATACCCTTAACCGCATTCATAATAATGTATTCTGGTTTTTTTTCTTGCATTTGTTTAAAGCTTGTTTCTTTTAAGCCTCCTGGATAGCCACTATGATTATAATATATTTTTTGATCTTCCTTATTCCCTTTTAAAATAACTTTTTCAGCATTATAAACGACTATAAAATCACCTACATCTACAGATGGTGTATATTGGACAGAATTTTTCCCCATTAATTGTTTTGCAATTTGTGATGCTAAACGTCCTAAAACACACCCATCCGCATTTACTGATAGCCAATTTCTTTTGACATCCTTTTTATTTGTATAACTTGTTTTTTGTTTTTTCATAATTATAATTCCTTAATACCATATTTTATTTAAATAAAGTCCAGCAGCAGGTGCTGGTTTAAAATTAAATATCCGCTTGTTCTGTATTAATAAACGTTTAAAATCTAACGTGCTATAGTTTCTTTTTGAACAAATCATAAATATAGCGCCTAATAGATTTCGTATCATTCTGTACAAAAAAGCATTACCATCTATAGTAATTCTATTAAGGATAATGCTTTTATGGCTATCTGTTAATACTTTATATTTAAATTTTTCAATTTTAGCATCATAAATATATCGAATCGTTGAGCCCATTGATGATCCTGTTTTTTGAAAAACTGCAAAGTCATGCTCGCCAATTAAAACATTCAAACATTCTTGAATTAATTTATCATCAATATTAATATCGATGTGCCCTACATAATTGGTTAAATAAACCGGTAACTCTAAATTAGAAAATAGATAACTATATCGTCTTTTTAATGCCGACTTTCTTGAATGAAAGTCTTCTTTTAAACGTTTAATGCTATTGATTTTTATATAATTTGAATGCCTATTAACATGCGCTTTTATTTTTTTTAAATCAATTTTATAAGATGAAAAAAAATTTAAGCACTGCCCTGTTGCATGTACTCCAGAATCTGTTCTTCCTGCGAATATTAAATTTTCAATGTCCTTAAAAAAAAATATCAAATGTTTTTTTAAGTCAGATTCTACTGTTATTTTGTTTGGCTGATATTGTGAACCGAAATAGTGAGATCCATCATAAGAAATCTCTAATACATAATTATAACGGTTTATTATATCAACTCTAACAATGTCATCTCCGCAGAATCGCCTTTTCTTAAACCACATTTAATACGCTTCGTATAACCCCCATTTCTATCTTTGTAGGACTTGGCAGTGTTAAATAATAATTTTACAAAATCTTTGTTATTAATTATTTTAAAAACATGCCTTCTATTAAAAACTGTATCCGTTTTCGCTATCGTAATTAATTTTTCAGCTAATTGACTCGCTTGCTTTGCTCTAGCAGACGTCGTTTTTATCGATTTTTTGTTAATCAGATGTTGTACAAGCCCTTTTATTAAGGCTAAACGCTGATCTGTAGGTAAATTTAACTTTTTATTGCCATTTCTATGCTTCATTCTTCTTCAATTTCACCTTTTAATGCTAAATTATATTGTTTTAATCTCATGTTAATCTCATCAGCACTTTTTTTACCAAAGTTTTTTATTTGAACAAGTTCTGACATATCTTTTTGCAAAAGCTGTTCTACTTTATCAATGCCAGCTCTTTTCAAACAATTTGATGATCTGGCTGATAATTCTAACTCATCTACTGACATATTTAATATTGTTTGAACTTTTAAATCTTCTAATTCTCTTTCTTCTGAATCATCAATTTCAGGTTCTTCATTAATTCTATTAAATAAATCTAAATGTTCTGCGATTATTTCAACCGCTTTATTTACAGCATTTTCAGGTTTAATAACCCCATTTGTAAGAATCTTTAATGATAACTTATCATGATCTAGCTCCTTACCAACTCGAATCATTTCAACATCATGATTTACTTTGAGAATGGGAGAAAAAGACGTATCTGTAGCAATGTAATTAACATCTTTATCTTCTTTATTTTGTACTTGAGACGCCTGATATCCTTTTCCAGTACCTATATATATTATAATATTTACATTGGCTTTATCTGTAACTTCGAATAAATAATGACTTTTATTAATAACATCCACGCCATTTCCACATTTAATATCAGCTGCTGTAACTTTTTTCTTATTATTCACTGAAATTTCTACTTCAACATCCTCGGTTGTCTGCTTCTTAAATATAACACCCTTTAAATTACAGATAATTTCTAAAACATCTTCAACAACATTTGGAATTGTAGAAAACTCATGTGAAACACCTTCAATTTTCACACCTAAAATACCATGCCCTTCTAGGGAGGATAACAATACTCTTCTTAATGAATTTCCTAACGTTACGCCCAAACCTTTATCAAGAGGCTGTATTTCAAAGTCGCCTTCTTTACTACTTATCTCATCATACTTAACCCATGCTTTTGTCGCCACTTTATTTCCTCCTAAACTCGTCTTCTTTTTCTAGGCCTACAACCATTGTGCGGGATAGGAGTAACGTCTTTTATAGACTCCACATCTAATCCTGCAGATTGCAATGCTCTTATAGCAGTTTCTCTTCCAGATCCAGGCCCCTTTACATAAACCTTTACTCGTTTCATACCAACTGATTCAACAGCTTTTTTAGCGGCGGCTTCACTTGCTAATTGAGCAGCAAAAGGGGTCCCCTTTTTAGTCCCTTTAAATCCAGCCATCCCTGTAGAGTACCAAGAGATGACATTTCCCTTGTCATCTGTAATCGTAATTATTGTATTATTAAATGTAGATTTAATATGAGCTACCCCTAAATCAATTTGTTTTTTTTGTTTTTTCTTTTTAATCTTCATACTATTTCTCCAATTTATTTGGTTACTTTCTTTTTGCCAGCTACTGCGATTCTTTTTCCTCGTTTAGTTCTGGCATTTGTATGAGTTCTCTGACCTCTAGATGGTAGTTTTCTCTTATGTCTGGATCCTCTGTAAGCACCAATTTCAGTTAATCGTCTAATATTTTGACTAACTTGCCGTCTTAAATCTCCTTCTAATACATAGGTTTGTAATTCATTTCTTAATTGTACTATTTGTGATTCTACTAAGTCTTTTACTCGTATATTTTCATCAATTTTTAATTTTGATAAAATTTTTTGAGCTGTTTTTAAGCCTATTCCTTGTATATACGTTAAAGCAATACTTATTCTTTTCTCTTTTTTTAAATCAACGCCTACTAATCTAGCCATGTTTTAACCTTGCCTTTGTTTATGTTTTGCTATGTCACAGATTACTCTTACTACTCCATTTCTGCGTATAACTTTGCATTTTTTACACATTTTTTTTACTGAAGCTCTAACTTTCATTCTTTGTTTCTCATTTATATTAATTTATACTTTTATTTATAAGGTTAGAATTATACTCAATACCCCTTGATTTGTTAAGTATTATTTTTTATAGCATTACATATACGAACAAATACATCGTCAATCTTTCCCATACCATTAATATGAATAACACTATTTTGGTAGTATTTTAATAATGGATCTATTTCTCTTTGATAATTAATTAGTCTATTTTTTATCACATCTATCGTATCATCGGATCGCTTTCTTTCTAATAATCGTTCTATTAAAACGTCATCTAAGACATCTAATGATATCACTATTGTATTAATTGTTGTATTTTTATATAAATTAGTAAGATATTTAGCTTGATTAATAGTTCTAGGGTATCCATCTAATAAAGCTCCATATACAGCACATAATTTGGGCTTATTTTCATCATACATTGCATTAATAACGGAATCAGGAACTAAATCTCCTTTATCTAAATAAGATTTCATTTCTTTACCTAGTTTGGTACTTTTCCTTATTTGATTTCTTACAATATCTCCCATACATATTGCAGAAATGTTAAAATACTCAGCTACCTTTTCTGCTTGGGTTCCTTTTCCTGACCCTGGTGGTCCCAATAAAATAATCATATTATTACTTTAATGTGTCATATTGTTGGGATATGACTAAGGTATCAACTTGTTTTACCAGGTCCATGGCAACGCCAACTAATATCAATAAGGCGGTCCCTCCCAAGCCCATAAAACTGGTAATTTGAGTAGCATTTGCTGTAACAATTGGGATTAATGCAACAATTGCTAAAAAAATAGCGCCAATAAATGTTAATGTCGTGATAATCTTTTCCAAATAGTCTACCGTTGATTTTCCAGGTCTAACGCCTGTAATAAACCCTCCGTGTTTTCTAATATTTTCAGCTAAGTCTTCTGGATTAAATGTTATGGCTGTATAAAAGTATGTGAAAAAGAAAATTAAAATACAAAAAAACATATTATATAAAACACCATCATATCGATAATATGTATTAAAAAACAAACTAATAGGTTCATATGTAACATACTGAATAAATAATAATGGAAACTGTAAAACAGCCGAAGCAAATATAATAGGCATAACACCCCCTTGAATTAATCTTAGCGGAATATAGGTGCTTTGTGCGCCATATATTTTTCTTCCAACGACTCGTTTTGCATATTGTACGGGGATCTTTCTCTCTGCTTCTTGAACATAAACTATGGCAGCAATCATCACTATAAACATCACAATTAATATTATTACGCCAGCCTGACTTGCTCCACTTTTTAAAAGCAATATTGTATTTGATATATATAAAGGCATCTGCGCAATAATACCAATAAAAATTAAAACAGATGCACCATTCCCAATGCCATTTTCACTAATTAATTCCCCGAACCACATTACCAATGCTGCTCCAGCTGTTAAACAGGCTACCGAATAGCATAAAAAGAAAAAAAAGTTAATATCATCCAATAAAAAGCCTTTAAATGATAATGTCATTACAAAGGCTTGAACAATAGATAAAATAACAGCTAAATAACGTGTGTATTGGGCAACCTGTTTTCTCCCAGCTTCTCCTTCTTCAGCAATTTCTTTTAAACTAGGCCAAATAACCATTAATAATTGCATTATGATAGACGCATTTATATAAGGTAATATGCCCAATGCAAAGACAGAAAATCGACTTAAAGCACCCCCTGAAAAAAGATTTACAAATCCTAAAACATTATTATTTGTAAACAATTCACTAATTTGATCAATATTAACCCCAGGTATAGGGATATGAGACCCAAGTCTATATATAAATAATATGACTAATGAATATATAACCTTGTCTCTGATTTCTTTTATTCTGAATATATTCGTTAAAAAAGTCATATTATGAATTAGTAAACAAAACGTCCCCATTCATTTTTTTTACAGACTCAATAGCAGTCTTAGATGCTTTATCAACCGTAATACTAATTTTTTTTGTTAGTTTTCCAAATCCTAATAATTTAATTTTATGTTTTCCACTTACTAACTTTTTCTGTATCAATACTTGCTTATTAATTGTATCTCCATCTTCAAAATTAAGTTCTATCTTATTAAGATTTATGATATCAAAAACCTCTTTAAAAATATTATTGAAACCATTTGATTTTGGCAACCTGCGATATAATGGTGTTTGACCACCTTCAAATCCAGCTCTTCTTGAAAAACCCGATCGTGATTTCTGTCCTTTATGGCCTCTTCCACTCTCGCCACCATGCCCTGATGCGTTCCCTCTACCTCGCCTAATTTTCTTTTTTTTATCTTTATTCTTTAAATATGCTATAGCCATTTACTTCGTATCCTTTTCTTTAGTTACTTGATAATCGGTATTTATTTGAATATTTCTTTCTTTTTCTTCAATACTTTTTACTTTACATTTTTTTAAAGCATCTATAGATGCTAATGCCAAATTTATAGGATTTCTAGAACCTAGTGATTTTCCAACAACATTTTTTACACCAAGGCTCTCTAAAATAACTCTTAGTGCTCCTCCCGCAATAACCCCAGTCCCTTGTTTTGCTGGTTTTATAATTACTCTAGATGCACCCGCTTTTCCTTCAACAATATGTGGAATCGTTTCATTAAAGATATTGATTGATATAAAACTTTTTTTTGCTTTTTCAATTGCCTTTTTTATTGCAGTTGGAACTTCTTTTGACTTACCTAATCCTAAACCAACATTACCGTTCATATCACCGCATACTACAAACGCTCTAAAAGCTAATCGCTTACCACCCTTTACTACCTTATTAACACGATTAATTTTTACTACTTTTTCTACAATTTGATTTTCAGATTCTATTTCTAATTTAACTTGTTTCACACTTAACTCTCCTTACTAAATTATAAGTCCATTTTCTCTAGCAGATTCACATAATACTTTTAGTCTTCCTAAATATCTTAAATTACCTCTATCAAGGTAAACCTTATCAATTTTTTTAGAAACAGCGTTCTTTGCAATAGTAGCACCAACCTCAATAGCTTGTTGAAGTCCTTTTTTTGTTTTACTCTTTAATGATGATGCTGATACTAAGGTTATATTTTTAGTATCATCTATAATTTGTGCATATATATGTAGATTACTTTTATTTACAGTCAATCTATATCGACTTGCTGTAACTCTTTTTACTTGTTTTGATACCTTTCTTTTATTTTTTGACATATATCACCTATTTTACACTTTTACCTTGCTTTTTTCTAATGACTTCGCCATCAAAATAAATACCCTTCCCTTTATAAGCATCTTTTTTTCTAAGACGCTTAATTTCTGCACATACTTGACCTATTAATTGCTTGTCTATACTTGATACAGAAAATTTATTTTGACCATCAACATTAAACTCGATCCCTTCAGGTGCAGTATATAAAACGGGGTGAGAATATCCTAAGGAAAACTCTAGATTATTACCCTTTTTCTGTACACGATATCCAATTCCCTGAAGAAGCAGATTATATGAATAGCCATCTGATACGCCTTTCACAGCATTAAATACTAATGATCTTAACAAGCCTTGGTTTGCACGTGTTTGTTTTAAATCATTGATTCGCAATATAGTTAGAATCTTATCGTCAATATTAATTTTTAGGCCATCCAAAAGCGATATTTTTAATTTACCTTTTTTACCTTCAATGCAAATGTCACCATCTATGATCGTTGCTGTTACATCATTTAATTCAATTGGTTTATTCCCTATTCTAGACATATTTTACACCTACCATACTATCCCTATTAACTCGCCACCAACATTCTTCACTCTAGCCTCTTTACCAGAAATCAATCCCTTTGACGTACTTACAAAGGATACGCCATATCCATTCATAACTTTTGGTATATTACATTTACTAATGTAAATTCGCTTGCTTGGTTTTGAAACTCTTTCTAACTTAGATATTATAGGTAGCCCATTTTTTTTATATTTTAATAGTATCTTTATTGTCTTTTTTGATAAGGAATCCCCGTATACTTCAAATGAAGTAATAAATCCATTTTCTTTAAGTATTTGTGCAATTCTAAACTTTAGAGTAGAAAATGGTATTAATACATGCTCATGCGTTTCCTTTAAAGCATTTCGTATCCTAGTAAACATATCTGCAATTACATCATTATACATTTTTTACTTCTCCTACCATGATGACTTCTTTACACCCGGCAATTGCCCTGCTACGGATAATGTCCTAAAGCATATTCGACATATACCAAAAAAAGATATATAAGCTCTAGGTCTTCCACATATATTACACCGGTTTCTATACTTTATGGTATTCAGTTTACCTTTATTATTCTCAATTTTAGATTTTTTTGCCATATTTTTTCCTTATACTCATTTTTTTCTAAATGGCATCCCTAAGAGAGCCAATAATTCTCTAGCTTCTTCATCACTTGTTTCAGATGATGTTACAAATGATATATCAAACCCTCTAAGTTTATCAATATCACCTTGTATTTCAGGAAAAATAGAGTCTTCTCTAATTCCCAATGTATAATTACCACGTCCATCAAATGAGTTTTTTGGTACACCTCGAAAATCTCTAATCTTAGGTAATACTATATTTATAAGTTTATTAAGAAAATCATACATTTTTTTTGATCTAAGAGTCACTTTACAGCCTATTACCTGATCTTTTCTTATTTTAAAATTTGAAATAGCATCTTTTGCTTTTCTTAATATAGGTTTCTGTCCTGTAATAGCAATAAATTGATCTATACTTGTATTTAATGCTTTATTATTTACGACAACTTCTCCCAAACCTCTATTGATAACTATTTTTTCAAGCTTAGGTATCTGATGTGGATTTTCATAGTTAAACCTTTCCATTAAATCTTTTTTTATTTTTTTATTATATTTATCTTTTAAACTACTCATTTTGACACCTATGTAACTTCTTTATCACTAATTTTTAAAATTCTTACTTTTTTTGAATCCTTTAATTTATAATGGATTTTTGATGATTTTTTTTGCTTTTCATCATAATGCATTATTTTAGACCATTGTATCTGTTTTGATAATTGTTTTATTCCACCTTGCTGATGCTGATTAGGTTTTAAATGTTTTGTAGCAAAATGACAATTATCTAATAATACTGTTCTTGTTTTAGGAAATACTTTAGAAATTTTACTTACTTTACCCTTGTCTTTTCCACTTATCACTATAACTTTATCATCTTTCTTAAATTTATTCATCTAAGTATCTCCCGTATTTAAATAACATCATTTGCTAATGAAATTATTTTCATAAAATTTCCATCTCTTAATTCTCTAGGGATTGGGCCTGAAATTCTCGTACCTTTTGGATTGCCATCTTTTTCTATAATAACGGCTGCGTTTCCATCAAACCGTAATATGGTTCCATCATCACGACTAATTCTCATTTTTGTTCTTACGACAACAGCCGTTACTATTTCACCCTTTTTTATCGCAGATTGCGGAGCAGCCTTTTTTACCGAACATATAATAATTTCTCCAACAGAGGCATATCGCTTTTTAGAGCCTCCTAATACCTTTATACATAAAAGTTTTTTAGCGCCCGAATTATCAGCGACCTCTAATTCAGTTTCTGTTTGTATCATACTACTTCCTTAGAAATCTTTTTTAAAAAAATAAATGATTTTTGTTTACTTATAGGTCTTGTTGATTTTATTAACACCATATCACCTTTATTTAACATAATATCGTGATCTGTTAAATGAACCATAAACCTCTTAGTACGTTTTAAATATTTTTTATATTTAGCATGTTTTGTTATGTCTTCAACTTCTACTCTAATTGTTTTATTTCCTGATTTATTTAGATATTTTGCTATTAATTTTTTTTCATTTTTTTCCATCTTTTTATTCCTCTATTTCTGATTAAGTGTCGTAAGTAATCTTGCTATTTCTTTTTTTTTGGCTTTTATTAGTCTTTTATTTTTTTCTTTTTCTAGAAATATCTGTAATTTGATACTATTTAATTCTTTCTTTTTGGATTGAATATCGATTTCTAATGTATTATTTTTACTCATATACTATCCCTTTGAATAAATTTAGTTTTTACAGGTAACTTATGTGAGGCTAGTCTAAAAGCTTCTGTGGCAACCTCTTTGTCTACGCCACTAATCTCAAATAGCATAGTCCCTATCTTTACAGGAGCTACCCAATATTCAGGCATTCCTTTTCCTTTTCCCATACGTGTTTCAGCTGGCAACTTTGTTACAACTTTATCTGGAAAAATACGGATCCACACCTTTCCTGCACGTTTTATATAGCGTGTAAACGCTCTTCTTGCCGCTTCTATTTGTCTGCTTGATATAAAATCGGTACTTAATGATTGTAAGCCATAATCTCCAAATACTATCGTATTATTTGTATTAGCTTTCCCTCGGTTTCTACCACGTTGAGTTTTTCTAAATTTTGTTTTTTTAGGACTTAACATCTTTTTCTTGTATACCTTTATTTTTATTTATTACATCACCCTTATATAACCATACTTTAACACCTATTTTTCCATAGGTTGTTAATGCTTCGTTAAAGGAGTAATCTATTTTTGCCCTTAATGTATGTAAGGGTATTTTCCCTTCTTTATACCACTCACATCTAGCAATTTCTATTCCAGCTAACCTACCAGAGCAAGAAACTTTAACACCATTTACGCCAGATTTCAAACATTTTTGCATAGCACTTTTCATAGCACGTCGAAATGGTATCCTTTTTTCGATTTGACCACATATCCATGCGGCTATTAGCGCAGCAGTGGCATCGGGTGATTTATTTTCTACGATATTTAATACAACATTTTTTTGCTTTATTTTTTTTCTTAATTGCTCATTAACAACATCAAGATCAATCCCAGATTTACCAAAAATAACACCTGGTCTTGCACTTATAACATTAATTTCTAATTGATCTGACTTTCTTAATATATTTATAGAGGAAACACCTGCACGAGATAATTCTTGTTTTAAGAAATTTCTTATAACAAAATCTTCTAGTAATTTATCTGAATAATTATAAAAGTCATACCAGGTACTGTCCCAATCATCTGTAATTCCAAGACGTAATGCTTTTGGATTAGTCTTTTGTCCCATTTGCTTCTCCTACTTTAACGTTTTTACTTTCTTTTTCTTTTAAACCTATTTTTATATGACACGTCCGCTTAACTATTGAAAAAGCCCGTCCTCTTGCTCTTGCTTTAAATCTCTTTAACTGCTTTGCTTCATCTACTATTATTGTATCAATATATAATAAATCATCAGATGTAACACCTTTGTTTTTAGCGTTATGGTACGCTGAGTAAAGTGCCTTATAAATATAAGTAGCAGCATTTTGCGGTTGTATTTTTAATAGTTTTAAAGCGTCTATAACATTAAGTTTTCGAACAATATCTGCAACTTTTCTAACCTTATATGGACTTACTCGTAAATACTTACTCTCACAATATCCTAAAAAGTCTGTATTTTTCATTATTTTTTACCTTTCTCATGTGATCTAAATGTACGTGTCGGTACAAATTCACCTAATTTATGTCCTACCATACCTTCCTGTATAAAAATTGGAATGTGTTTTTTTCCATTATGTACAGATATATTCAACCCAATCATGTCTGGAATAATCACAGAACGTCTTGACCATGTCTTTATTAATTTATTATTTTTTGAATGCTTAGCTTCTTTTATCTTTTTTTCTAAATGCTCATCGACAAAGGGGCCTTTTTTGGTTGATCTACTCATCTAATTCCTCTTTCTTAATATATATTTTTTTGAATGCTTCTTTCTATTACGTGTTTTATAGCCTAAGGCGGGCTTTCCCCATGGTGTTCTTGGTGATGCATGACCTACAGGGGCTCGCCCTTCACCCCCACCATGCGGGTGATCACATGCATTCATAACAGACCCTCTTACCTTTGGTCTTCTTCCTCTCCAACGCGATGCGCCTGCTTTACCTTTTACCGTGTTTCTATTATCCGTATTGCCTACCTGTCCAATTGTTGCTAAACAACTGTTATGAATTAAACGCACCTCCCCTGATGGGAGTTTGATAGTAACGTAATTCTCCTGTCTTCCCATAATAATAGCATAACAGCCCGCCGATCTAACTAGCTGAGCGCCTGCTTTAGCTTTTAATTCAATATTATGAATTAATGAGCCAACAGGAATAAGATTTATAGGAAGCGTATTGCCTGGCTTTATTTCTGCCTTTTCAGAACTTACTATAATATCGCCTACTTTTGATTTTAATGGTGCAATAATATAAGCCTTTTCTCCATCATTATAGTGTACTAAGGCTATATTGGCTGTACGATTTGGATCATACTCTATACTAATAATACTTGCTGGAACTCCTTGCTTAGATCGTTTAAAGTCAATCATTCTATACTGTCTTCGACTACGCCCGCCCCTCCATCTTACCGTAACTTTTCCTTGATTATTACGACCTGATTTTGAGCGTAATGATTTAACTAAGGATTTCTCATACTTTTTAGATGTAACTTCCTCATAGTCATTTACTTGTCGCTGTCTAAATCCAGGTGTATTTGGTTTATATTTTTTTGTTCCCATAATAAATCCTTAAAATAATTCCTTTATTTTATCAATATTTTTATCATTTTTTAATGTTAATATCACTTTTTTAAATGATTTAGTTTTACCTGGATACTTACCTCGTCTTACTTTTTTAGAAACTTTTTTTAATATTTTAATTGATTTAATTGATATATCATATTTTTTTATAAGAAAATTTTTAATTTCTATTTTGACATTGTCTGTTGACGAAAGAAATGTAAATTTATTATCAACCATCTGAGCTGATGTTTTTTCTGTAATATAAGGTTTTAATATTATCTCTTCCATAATTATCTTCTTTCCTCGATTTTGGCAAAACTACTTTCTGAATATAATATCAAATCTGATACTAATAACATTTCTGGTTCAGCGTAATCTATAAAATCAATCATTAAATTTTTTATATTCCTAAAAGGTTTTATAAAATTCAAATCATTATATGTTATTAACAGTGTAATTCGTTTGCACTTAAATTGTTTAATAAAATTTACGGCTTCTTTTGTTTTGGTAATATCTATATCATTTGATATTATTTTCATTTTTTTTGATAGTTCTTCATAAATCATCGATTGTGAAACTTTGATTGCTTTTTTATTTAATTTAAATTTATAAAAACGAGGCTTAGGTCCAAAAGCAACGGCACCACCACGACGAACAGGAGAACTATTTACCCCTCTTCGAGCATTTCCGGTTCCCTTTTGCCTATAAGCCTTTGCGCCCGTCACGGCAATTTCTGATCTACCCTTTGTACTTGCTTTACTATACCTAAATCTATTATTAACATATCGATTTAAACTATGCTTTAAATAATCAGCGGTATCCTTTTGTGATACTTTTTTATTTATATTTATTTTTTTTGTTTTTAATTTATTATTTTTTTTATCTATTACATCAATTTCAGCCATGTTTTTACCTTTTCTATTTATACATCAAAATTAAATCAGAAGCTTTTCCAGGAACAGCTCCTTTTATAAACACGTAATTATTATCTAAATCTATTTTTAAAATAACCAGATTTTTAACAGTAACATTCTTAAAACCTAAACGCTTTGCCATCTTTGTTCCTTTAAACACTCTTGCAGGATCTGTTCCTGCACCGATAGAGCCTGGTAATCTGTGATTTTTTGAACCATGACTCATTGGTCCACGGTGAAAATTATGTACCTTTATCGTTCCCTGAAACCCTTTACCCTTAGATTTACCTCTAACAGAGACTATATCCTTTTCTTCAAATGTTGATAAGCTCGTATATTTTTGATGTATATCATCATTGTTTTCTAATTGCACTATTTCATCATAAGAACTATCGGATAATCTTATCTCTTTTAAATATTTCTTTACAGACATTTTTCTTTTTTTAAAAAAACCTAACTTCGGCTTATTTAACTTTTTTTCCTTTATATCTTCATAAGCATATAATAATGAATTATACCCATGCTTTTCCTTATTTTTAATCTCTACTATCTCTTGATCTACAAACTTTAGCATAGTTGCAGGGTACACTATCCCACTTTCATCTATTATACTTGTCATGGATAATTTTTTTAAAAAAACTGCTTTTTTCATCATATATACCTTAATTCAGCTTTATTTCAATATTAACACCAGCGGGTAAATCTATTTGCATTAATGCATCAACTGTAGAACTAGGTGGATCTATAATATCAATTAAACGTTTATGAATATTTAATTCATAATGCTCTCCGCCTCTTTTATTCACATGAGGCGATTTCAATATACACCATCTCTTTTTTTTAGTTGGTAATGGTATTGGACCTAACACTTTTGCACCCGATCCTTGGGCTGTATCAACAATCTTAATTGATGATTGATCAATTGATCTACTATCAAATGATTTCAGCCTAATTCTTATTCTTTGCTCTTTTCTATTCATTATTCACCTATTTTACGAAACAATCTTCGTTACAACCCCAGCACCTACTGTTCGGCCACCTTCTCTGATTGCAAATCGCAACCCTTCTTCTATGGCTACAGGGATTATCAATTCA
>PBBX01000027.1 GCA_002716725.1 bacterium
ACAAACTCAATGACATTAATAAACACAACGATATCCTCATAGAAGACATCAGTTATAGCATGAAATGGCTTACAAAAAACAATACGCCAAACGAAGAAAAAGCAACCCGTCAACTAATTGAAGATTTTCAAAAACAACGTTTTGGAACCATAAGTTTTGATCAACCTACTACAGGTGTTGGATAATTCAAAATTGTAATAAGATGTAAAAGGCGTTGTAAATTATCAGTAGCTTCTTGTTTTGAAATTTCTCCTTCAGAAACTTTTTCAAAATAATGACCAAAATCTTTATATGCTTGCAAAATTTTTGTATCCATCTCATTACCAGAGTTATATATATCTTGCTCTAATTGAGGCAATAATTTAGTTTCATAAACACGTTTAATCTCCTCTTGAATATCAAGATAGTTTTCTGAAGATAGTAATTGTCTTTTCAATAAAAAATAGTCGCCTATCAGCGTTGTTTGCAAGTTATAAAGTTTTAATTCTGGTTTAAATTTAGTAAAATCATTGCCTGTAATTGTTTTATAATACTCTTCACATCTTTCATATTTAATTTTAACTTCAGCTAAAATAGTATCATTCATACCAGCTAATCTTAATATTTCAGGATTAAAATCCTTCAGAACCTTTCTATGAGCTTCCATCATATCTTTAATAAAAGGATTTGAATTATAACTTTCTTCTGTAATACAAGAAGGTCTCTTGTTAGCAAAATAATCCAAAGTATAAAGCGCCGTAAAAGGAAAAGCTACACGACCTAAGGCATTAGCCGAAATAGCCCTCAAATCCGTAAATTGTGTAAATTCTTTTTTTAAAAAACGTGATCCTCTCTGTAAAGCTAACATATCATTATTTAACAATCGTAAATCATTCTCATTTTGAAGATATTGTGTAAAACTATTATCAACCTTAATGCCTCTATCTGTTTCTGAAAAAGTGTCCAAAGAAATACATTTTTTATAATATTTACTAGCATTTATTATTTCATTTGATAATTCATCAGTATTATATTTTGATTTAAAGTCTTCATGTGTTATTTTTTCTGGATCAATAACAGTTACCGCTTTAGAAGCTTCTTGTGTAACAGGATATAATCTAGCGGGGAAAGAGCCTGGCTGATACGTTTTTTTAGTAAAAACATTACTTAAATCCAATGTAGAATCTGGATTAAAACCTCTTGCACTATGAGACCCCTCACCACTTTGAATATCGCAATTAGGAAATTTTATTTTCAATTCCGTCCCCCTGATATTAGTAAGTGTATTTCCAACTTGTCCCATTCTTAAGTTAGTATCACTTCTAGCATACATAACGCTTTCTTTCCAATCTGGATACTTCTTACGATTACGTTCTACAAAGGCACAAGAATCATACACAGATTCTTCATTTTCAAATAAAGGTCTGATATGAACAGGCTTAGAATCATTCTCTCTTAATACATATTCTAAAATTTTAGCAGCACCAAATTGGTTATCGTTTTCAAAATCAGCTAAAATAAGATCATCACAACTATCTCCTAACGCATGAAACTGTCGTAAAAAATCAATTATATACCGTGCTTCTCGCGTTGATTCTGAAGCATCTTTAATAAACTTATTAAGATGTAATTTAAACTTCTGCTTGTACTTAGGATCAGTTTTTAATTTGCTATAAAAATCATGCAATAAAGGAGCCTTAGAATTTTTTGTAGGATCTAGCTCAGGAAAAACTGAATATAAAGATTTTAACATAGAATCCGATGAAACACGCCCTTGGAAATGACATCCATCAACTATAAATTCTGATGATTGCAAATCCAGTTTATCTATAAATTCTTGTCGTTTTAAATTCAATTCAGCTTGTAAAGGTTTTGTTAATTGATCTAACTTCTTCTTCCAGCTAACCATAAACGCTATAGGATCTAACTTAGCTAAATCATTTGAATCAACCCCATTAGCACAAAAAACATCCAAAGAAGTACTTTTTTTCTTAACATCTTCTGTATATCGTGATTTCATTTGTTGATGAACGATATCTAGTGTTAGATCCTCTTCCAAAAAATTTTTTTGCTGATATATAAGCTCTCTCAGTCTAGCACTAGAAGACTCACCTAAGTTATATCCAAGAAATTTATTTTGCTGGCGGAGATGATCTCGAAGAATAAGCATACTACCGACTGGTGGTATAGATGTTCTGTCTCCATCAGCAGGACCCCAGACAAGAATTTTAGATCCATAAGGAAGATTACCCACCATTTTAAAAGCAGCATCCGGATGAGTTGTAAGTGGATTATGAGCTAAAGTCTCTTCAACAGCTAAAAATTTACGGAAGCAATTAGCAAAAGCATAACTGCTATATATTTCTTCCTTAAGAGTAAGTTGGCCCAAAGATCCTGGTATCGGATCATTTATAATTAATTTTAACTGGCCCAAAGGACCTTGCGAAGCTCTAGAACCTACTAAGCCTGAAAATCTAGAAGAACAAGTATAATCAGTATTATACCTGGCCCCGCTCTTTATACAAGGCATACATCCCTCTAAAAAAGTCCTCCATTGTTTAAAATAATTTGCAGTATTAGCTAGACCACTCATAAAGATATCTCTTTTTATTAAATAATAATATAAAAATTTTATAACATTATTATTTTTTTTCAAGCAAAAAAAAAAAAAAAAAACCACACAATAACAAAAATTAATAGGAATTTAAAAAAAATATATTAGGAGTCTTCTTGTCGATGCCCTTTAAAAAACAAGCGTATTGTATGCCCAAAAAACCCACCTAAATAAGCTCGAATTCGTTTTTCTAAAAACCGTTTATAATCTTCTGTTAAATATCGTTTTTGATTTACAAAACAAACAAAAGTAGGAGGTAATAACTCAACTTGAGTTAAATAATAAATTTTTAACTGCTTGCCATATTTAGCAGGAGGTGGAAAGCGGCGAATAACATCTTGATTAAAATCATTAAGAACTTTCGTCTTTATTCTATCTTTAACCGACACAAACATCCCAGGAACCTGTCGTAATAATTCTGGAACCCCTTTTTTAGTAAGCGCTGATCCAAATTGTATTGGATAATTCTTGAGTTGATGCATTTCAGATTCAAGAATATGCTTAAAATCTTTTTTAGTTTGATCTGTTTCTAACAAATCAGCTTTATTAACAAATAAAATCATGCTTTTACCCGCATCTATAATAGAATGAATAATTTTTTTATCCTGATTACAAAAACCACGTTCAGCATCAATTAACATCACCACAACATCCGATTGTTCAATACTACGATTACTACGAACAGAAGAATAAAACTCAATATTATCCTTCATCTTAGAAACTTTTCGTAAGCCCGCTGTATCAATAAGTTCAAAAACCGTATCATCTTGCTTAAAAAACACATGAATCGCATCACGTGTTGTTCCCGATTTTGTATTGACAATGCTATGATCTGAATCAATAATCGCATTAAGCAAACTTGACTTACCGACATTAGGTCTTCCAACAAGACCAACTTTAAATCGCTTTTTAATGAGATTTAATTGTGAATCAGAATTTTTAAACCCAACAACTAAGTGATCCATCATCCGGTCAATCCCACGACCCTGAATCGATGACACAGGCAACGGCTCTCCCAAACCAAGCTTACAAAATTCTGAAACATGTTGTTCCAAAACATCATTATCAGCCTTATTAGCAACAAAAACGATCTTTTCAGGTACATGTTCACGTAATAATTTAGCGATATTATTATCGGCAGGTAATACCCCCTGCTGAGCATCAACAACAAAAACAATTTTACTCATATCATAAATTGCTGTTTGAACCAACGATTCAACATCAGACTGAAATTCAAATGCATCATTTTTTTCTGCAAATACCCCACCACTATCCACAAGCAAAAACGACGTTTGTTTATGAGTCACTAAAAACTCATTTAAATCACGCGTAACACCCGGTTTATCCAATGTAATAGCTGCCTTTATTCCTAACAAGCGATTAATCAACGTTGATTTACCCACATTAGGCCGTCCCATAATTAAAACTTTTGCCATATTCATAGGAGAAAAGCTTAAGTTGAAGCTACATTATTTACAAGACTTACTTAAACAACTCAATAATCATTGTCACTTAATATCAACAAATCAACACCATTACTAAACTACCTAAAAAATCTAAACTTTATGTCTGATACATGAGTAATGTCATATACCACAAGATCAGGAACACCGACATCATCAATAATACGAAAGATTACAATATGATTTTGCTGTAATTTTGATAAAATAAACTTATAATAAGGTTCATTTAAATCATCCCAACTACTATCACTATTCAATACATCCGCGTTCTTAATATCTAATACCTCATCTTTAGCCTTATTAAATTCAATATTACTCAAAGACTTTGCGTAGGCTAAAAAGGCAATTAAAACCGTCTTACACATCCTATCATAAGCAACAGACTCACGACCATTCTTACTAAATTCAGAAAAAATATCTGCTAGATAAAACTCTCTTACAACCTTTAATTGTAATTCATATTTTTGATAAAATTTACTATCCTTAATATGATCATACACCTGTTGTTGAAAAGAACCTAAGCTATCATTTTGTGTTGATTTCTGAGTAGCAACACGCTAAGGAGTACCTTGTGGAGTTAATGCAACTTGAGATAAGCGAGACTGTGAATAACTAGCAATAGAAATAGAACTCGATAAAGCCATATAAAATCCTCCTAAAAAATAATTTTATAACCTATTATAAAATTTTATCTATAATTATTATGAAAGAAATAACATAAATAACAAGTAGACAAGTAAAAAGTTATCTGAAACACCAACGATTAAACTTAAACAAAATTAAGAGTTAATCGCTTACCGGTAGCTTGAGCAAGCTTTAATAACAGTTTTAGCGTAGGGACACGTGTATCTTTGCCACTTTCAAGCCTAGCCAAAACAGGCTGAGTAATATTAGCTTTATCAGCCAATTCTGTCTGAGTTAAACCCGAGCTAAGACGAAGCTTATAAATAAGCGTTGCTATCTGATTAATTTCTATTTCTTTTGCAAAAAAAAGTCTAAATTGATCATCAGAACTAAACACCTCAATAGCATCATCTAACGTTCTCATTTTCCTCTTTTTTATTTCATTATCCATAGATATTACCTCTCATTATAATATATGATTAATTAACCAATAAGTGAATCTAAAACATATCTAAATAAAAATGAATAGCCTTGTGTTTCTCCACAAATTTTTATCTCCCAAAGATCATTAGAAAGTTTTTTAAACTGAACACGTGGAGATCCAAAGCCAAGCTCTTCAACATTTTTTAAAGCAGCTAAAATACAAGCTCGATCTTTATTAGATAAAGTCTTTAAAAAATCAATAACAGGAACTTGTCCAAAAGGAGTTTCCAAAAATGTGATCTTCATACTTAAGATTATATCCAAAAGGATATACTTGTAAATACTTTTAAAAAACACCAATCATAAAACAACCATAGAAAAAGCATCTACTTTTAATTAAAATAACATAATATGAGTTTAAACATTATATTTTGTGGATCTCCTGATTTTTCGTGTGAGGCGTTAGAGACATTAATAAAAATTCCAACAGACAAAACCATCACCGTCATAACCCAGCCCGATAAAATAAGAAAACGAGGTAATAAAATCCAACCAACTCCTGTAAAAACATTAGCCATAAAACACCAGCTTCCAACATACTCACCCCAATCCAAAGAAGAATTTGAAAATTGTGTAAAAGCAATCCATCCAGACATTATTATTGTGATAGCCTATGCTATGATTATTCCTAAAACTATTACCGATAGCTACCTATGCGTTAACGCACATACCTCACTATTGCCAAAATATCGAGGAGCCTCTCCCATTCAAGCGGCCATATTAAATCAAGATAAAGAAACAGGAATCTGTTTCATTCATATGAATGAAAAAATGGATGAAGGTAATATTATAGCAAAACAAACAGTCCCCATATCACAGACCACCACCTATGGTGATTTACATAATAAACTAGCAAGCATAACAGCCTCTATGGTTAAAGACCTAATCCAAAATGTGTTACAAAACATCCCACTAGAAAGTTCCCCTCAAGATCATACTCAAGCCAGTTATTGCTCCAAAATTTTACCAAGCGATTATAAACTAAACCCTCAAGAAAACATACAAATCACATTAGCAAAAATAAAAGCCTACAGTCCTAAACCTGGCGCTTACATAATACATAACAACAAACACATAAAAATATTAGACGCAACCATTGAATCTGATACACTTATACCCACTATAGTTCAACCAGAAGGAAAAAAACCGATGGCATATACTGATTATTTATTAGGAAATAAAGAAAAAATTAACTTATGTTAGCAAAACGAATCATTGCATGCCTAGATGTAAATAAAGGTCGTGTTGTTAAAGGCACTCATTTTGTAGATCTTAAAGATGCAGGAGATCCCATAGAACTAGCTATAAAGTATGATAAACAAGGAGCCGATGAACTTGTTTTTTTAGATATAACAGCCAGTTCAGATAAACGAGATATATTACTACATCTTATCAAAAAATGTGCCGAAAATATTTTTATTCCATTTACGGTAGGAGGCGGTATCAACGATTGCGAAACCATTCAAGCCTGTTTATTAGCAGGTGCAGACAAAGTATCTATTAACACAGCCGCTATTAAAAATCCTAACTTAATTAAAGAAGCATCCTACAAATTTGGATCACAATGCATTACAGTGGCAATCGATGCCAAAAAAATAACAACACCTAGTCCCAGTACCTATCACGAAAAAGAAGTTCAATGTGATAATGCATCTGTTTGGGAAGTATTAACTCACGGAGGCCGAAATCCAACTGGTATTGATGCCATAAAATGGGCAAGCTATATAGCATCACTGGGTGCAGGGGAATTATTGGTAACCTCAATGGACAAAGATGGTACACATTCAGGCTATGATGAACCCCTTACACAAGCCATAGCAAACGATAGCTCAATTCCAATCATTGCATCTGGAGGTGCGGGCTCCTTAGATCATATCTCACGTATTTTAACCTCTGCTGATGCTGCTTTATTAGCATCACTACTTCACTATAACAAAACCACTATCCCCCATATAAAAAATCATTGTATCAATGCTAAAATTCCAATGCGCTTACAATAAGGGGTCTTCTTTTTTTGTGAGTGATTTACGAGAAAATGACTTTAACACTTGATCATCAAGATTACCTAAAACAGAATTTGGCTTAAAAATAGTGTTAGAAATAACACGAGAATCACTAACAGAATCATCATCAACGTTCATATCAATATCAGCACTATCAGACGATTCCTCTATGATATCATCCGTATTCGTATCCTCTAAATCCGATGAATCTCCCAAACTATCCGAACTAACAGATTCTTCTTTATTAAAATCTTCCTCAGCAGGATTCATAGCCCCTTGAACCGATGTCTCAGAAGACAAAGACGCCTCAGTATCAGATTGTATCGCATCTTTTTTTTCAGAAACATCTTCAATCACATCATCCTGATTTGCATCAAAACCATCATGATCCTTAACAGAATCATCTGAAACAGTTTCTTTTGAAACATCTTGTTTAGATGGCGTTTCAGAAACATCAATTTCTTCCATTTCTATAGAACGAGACGCACCCTTATCAGCACGGTTATTGCTTGCTATAACAGCATCTGTCTTTGAAGGGTTACTTTGTTTTTTAGAACTAGGTTTTGTAAACATAGCATCTAAATCATCCCCATCTTCTTTCTTAGCTTTAGCAGAATCAATCCATGATTTAACCGTTGCACTTAAAGCATCCAAGGTTGGAGACCTCATCGAAAAAAAAGATGGTTTTTCTTGATTATTAGAATCTTTCTTAATATCATCCATATCGTTTTCCACTAACACTCACCTAAATAAATTCCTGAATATATATATATAGTTTACCCTTTTTTTCAATCATTAAACATAAAAAACTTTAAAATAAACAAACTCACATTCTTCAAGATATAAATAAAATATGATATTTTCTAATGTATCATGAAAAATAAAAAGCGTGTTTTAGTAGGTATGAGCGGAGGCATTGATTCCTCCGTAACCGCAGCCTTACTCCAAAAAAGAGGCTACGATGTTATTGGCATCACCATGCAACTTGTCCCAAAAGAAACCGAAAAGCAATCTGCATGCTGTAATATTGGAGCCATTAATGATGCAAAACGAGTCGCATCAAAATTAAACATTCCTCACTACACCATTAATATCCGTGATGACTTTAAACATTATGTAATCGATAACTTTGTAAACGAATATTTATTAGGACACACCCCCAATCCATGCGTAGAATGTAATCGATATATCAAATTTGATGCACTAGAACAAAAATGCAAAGAATTAAATGCCGATTTTATCGCAACAGGCCATTATTGCAAAATCACATCAAATGCTACTAAATCACGATTTTTTCTAAAAAAAGCAAAAGATGAAAAAAAAGACCAATCTTATTTTCTATATATGTTATCCCAAGAACAACTCAAACGCACCTTATTTCCATTAGGCCATTATCTAAAATCTGAAATAAGAGACATGGCTCACTCATTAAATCTTATTAATGCCAATAAAAAAGAAAGCCAAGATATATGCTTTGTGACTAAGGGAAACTATCAATCATTTATTGAAACAATGATTGATAAACAAACGGTTAAACCAGGAAACATTATGGATACTGATGGAAAAATTCTTGGTAAGCATACCGGAATTTATCATTATACCATTGGTCAAAGAAAAGGGCTTAATATTTCTCATAACGAGCCACTCTATGTCATTAAATTAAATGCAAAAGAAAATAACGTTATTGTAGGCACAAAAGATGAATTAGCAACCAATATTTTTAGTATTCATACTTACAGCATCGTAAATCCCGACCAAATCAACACAAATAAAGTATATAGTGTTAAAGTACGCTATCAAATGGTCCCCTTTCAATGCAAACTACTGCATATTAACAAAAAAGAAATTATGTTAAAAGCAACAACCCCCTTACAATTTATTACACCAGGCCAATCCTGTGTCATCTATAACAACGATACTGTAATTGGTGGTGGCATAATCACAAAATAATTTTTATTATAAAGGTATGTTTAACGAAATCCATACAATATGCCTAGTCATTTTCACACTACTATACAAAGTGATTCACACACACCTCACTAGTTATATCTTAATAGCACTCTTATGTGGTCTTGTATTAAAATCATTATGGAAATACCTACAAAATCAAAAAAAAATGACCAATATAATCTCAAAAATAATAACACTGTTCATAATAGGATGCTGCTTAACCTTTACTATTTGGTTTATTTGTTTTCATTTTCATACATTTCGTATCATTGAATCATAATAGTCACTACCATCGCATCTTAAACCAAGCATTCATAATACCCTTTTTTATACCGTTAAAATCCGCTTAAAATTTTCTCAAGAAAAAAAAATCAATTTAAACCATTAATAAAATCTTTCATTTTATTATAATCTTTTTTTCCTGGAAATGCTTCGATACCTGATGAAACATCAATAGCAAAAGGGTTAACAAGTTGAACAGCCTTAGACAAATTATCAACATTAACACCTCCTGATAAAATGATTGGCAAATCATAATCTTTAGCAGATAATGCTAAGCCCCAATCAAACGAAAGCCCTGTACCACCATAACCAGAATCCGATTTTGTATCTAACAAAATCCCAGAAACTAACCCTTGGTAGGATCCTATCCGCTCTATATCCGACATATCACCAACATGAATAGCTTTAATAACACGAGCATTTATTTTCATACAATACTCAGGAAGTTCATCTCCATGCAACTGAACAGCATCTAACTTACACTGTTTTATTTTGGAATTCACATCCTCTATATCTGCATTAACAAATACACCAACTAGTGTAATAAAAGGTGGCAAATAATAAATTATTTCTTGAACCTGTTCAACGGTTACGGCTCGCGGACTATCCTCATAAAAAATAAACCCAATAGCATCAACACCTAAATTAATAGCATTTAATGCATCTTCTGCATTTGTAATTCCACAAAATTTAAATCTCATATATTAAAATACTCGATCATATTTGGATTTTTTACAAGCCCTTCTCCAATTAAAACAGCCGAAAACCCATGATCCTCCAAAATTTCAAGCTCATCAACAGACTCATAACCACTCTCTGCAACACAATAAACCCTATCACACCGAACATCTACATCCTTTTTAAGAACTAAAGATGTTGCTAAATCAACATCAAAAGAATTTAAATTACGATTATTAATGCCCATAATATCAACCCCTTTTAAACACAAGGCTTTTTCCAAATCATGTATCGTATGAATTTCCAATAAAATATCCAAGTCATTTTCTTTAGAACAATCAATAAGCTCTTGAGCCTGATTTTGAGATAACACCGCCACAATTAATAAAATAGCATCCGCACCAATCAAAGATGATTCTTTAATCTGTATAGGATCAATCATAAAATCCTTACGTAAAACAGGAAGTGATACCTGCTGTTTAATATCCATTAAATAGGCGTTATCTCCTTGAAAAAACAGCTTATCTGTTAAAACAGATAAGGCAGAAGCCCCTAAATCACAATAGTATTTAGCTAAACGCAAATGATCAAAATTAGAGTTGATAAGCCCCTTAGAAGGAGAAGCCTTTTTAACTTCAGCAATCAACGATAAGTCATCCGATTGAATCGCCTCTTTAAATGAAAGAGAGTTAAAAACATGACCTTGTAACGTAGTTAAATAATCGCTTGATTTAAGATATTCAACATATCTTTTTTTTTCAATAATAATATCATCCAATAGTGTCATATTAAAAAAGAAAATTAACCTGAATCATTATCAACTAAACGATATGTTGTGTTAAAATCTTCAGATAAATAAATTTTACTATTAGAAGGAATAGAACGCGTTAACCAAACATTACCACCAACAATCGAATGAGATCCTACAACTGTATCACCACCTAAAATAGTACTCATTGAATAAATCGTAACACCATCTTCAATAGTTGGATGTCTTTTTTGGGAAGGATCAACATCTTTGGTACTAAAAGCACCTAATGTTACCCCTTGATACAACATAACATGATCCCCAATAATACTGGTTTCACCAATAACAATACCAGACCCATGATCAATACAAAATGACTTACCAATACGTGCTCCAGGATGAATATCAATTGCCGTCTGAAGATGTACAATTTCTGATAACATTCTAGGAATCAATGGAACACCCTTTTTATAAAAATAGTGAGCAATTCGATATACCATAACAGCTTGAAATCCAGGATAAGATAAAATCACCTCTACCAAACTTTTAGCAGCAGGATCTGCTTGATACATAGCATTAGCATCATATTTTAAAGAAAGTCTAAAAGAAGGAATATGATCTAAAAACCCATATACAACCGATTCGGCTAATTGTGTTGCATCCTCTTTAGAAATACCCAAATCTTCTTCCGGATTCCAAAAAAGACATTTAAAAACAGATGGAATTAAATAATCTGTTAATTGATTAAGACGTGTTTCGGTAAGTTCTTCTAAATCCGTATTTTTCAAAGCCATAACTCCAAAAAATCCAGGAAATAAAATTTCTTTAATTAATTCCAAAATATCGACAAGCAACTGTTTTGAGGGATAATGTATGCCATCAGAAATATTGATAATCCCTGTATCCTCATAGGAACGCAAAATATTTTCTTTATATTGATTAATCATAAAACCATAAAAACCACAAAAATTTCTTTCTTACTTGTTTTAATGTATCGGATGCTTCTCTATAAGCAATACCTGACCCATAAAAATAGTTTAATCCAATAGACAAAATAAAGGAAGATTTTTGGCTAATAAAAGCAAATGGAACCCCTAAACTAAGCTGCATACTAAACCGAGATGATAAACGCCTCATAACCCCTACATAGCATACCGATTGAAAAAAAATAGGTAATGTAGGATTATAACCTAATTCAAATTTTAATGTACTAATAACCTTATAGCTATCCTTAATCGTCCAATAGCGCCCATAACCCAGATCAAAAACAGCAAAACCATTATGATTAGAATCATAATAATCACCAACTGAAAGTGAGCGAAATGATAAATCAGAAAAAACATGTTGAACCCCTATTTTTTTTGACAAAAACGAATGGGTGCTCCCCTGATATAGATCTAAATTAAAATCATAAAACGTAGCATGGCCCGCAAATGATAATAAGCGAAAAAAAAATAATAAAACTACAAAAGACAAAAAAAAAGTTGGCATGGAAAATAGTTCTAAAATTCTAAATGAATATCTCATATAAAAAATTATTATGGATAATAAGCATATGTACAATACTTATTTTTAAAACCATAATTATTGCTAGCCCATCAGCAAAAGTAAGTTCCGGTTATTTTTATTCAAAATCCTACGAAGGATATGCTGGATATTGCGCTGTTATAACACCCGAGTTAAAAGAAGTAAGTAATAGCATGTCAAACGTGTTAAAAATCAGAAATTTTAAACTAAAAAATTCACAAGAATCACATAGATATATTTCAAAAAAGAAACCCAAAAAAATAATATCTAAAAGTAAGCATAAAACGTTTTCACAAATAGCTATAAAAAATACGAGTCAGCCTACATCAATACCCATAAAAGATAATCCCTTTGAAAAACTATATACCTACATTCATACAAAATAGAATTTTACATTTATGTTAATTAAAAAACCACTCCCAAACAATTATGTAGCACAAAAAACAACGCTTTATCTCCTTAGCCTATTACTGTTTAGTATATCTCCTCATCTTTCTAAAATAGAGGCTACTAACTCTGTAAATATGAAAGATATATCAACAAAAAGTGGAAACCAAGGAAGCAGATTTTATATATCAAACCATTATAAAAACATCAGTCATGAAATGCATCCAGAAATTAAAACACCTCAAGAAGCAGTTAATAAAGAATGGGAATCCGTAACCTACAGTCCTGAAGAAGCATACATCCAATTAAAAGAAAAAATGTATAAAGGAAAAGTCCCCAAAAATCAAAAAAAACTATTATTTTCTGACATAGCAAACCAATACTAAATTCCATCTATTTCAGTATTATATCCAAATATGATATTGTAATACACTTATGAAACAAACAATACAACATATTATTTTTGATATTGGAAATGTCTTATTTAAATATAATCCAACACACATCATTGAATGTTTAATTCCAAAATCACAATCAAAACAATTTCATTTAGACCATCTATTTAAGTCTAACTATTGGCAACAAATGGATCGGGGCGATATAACATTAGAAACCGTTCAAAAAAAACTACAAGAAACATATAATCTTTCATCCATAGAAACAGATGAAATTAAAACACTTGTCAATCATTTTACAGATCATTTAATTTTAGATAATGATATGAAAACGTTATTTAAAACATTAAGCCAAACATTTAATATCTATATTTTATCTAATTTTCAATCAAAACCCTTTAAGCAATTACTTAAAAACCATCCCTTTATAAACCAAGCAAAAGGAATTGTCGTCTCCGCTGATGTAATGATGAAAAAACCAGAAATTGGCATTTACCACTTTTTGCTAAGTCAATACCGAATACTCCCACATGAATGTATTTTTATTGATGATATGCTTGATAATATCAATACCGCTAAAAAATTATTAATTAATACCATTTTATTTAAATCCTACAAACAAACTATTAAAGATTTACAAGAATTTAACATCTCCATCTAAAATGACTATAGAAGAAGAAATCCAGTCTAGAAGAACATTTGGTATCATTAGCCACCCAGATGCTGGAAAAACAACCTTAACAGAAAAGTTATTATTATTCGGAGGTGCTATTCATGCGGCTGGTGCCATTAAGGCAAAAAAATCCAATCGATATGCAACATCCGATTTTATGGAAATCGAAAAACAACGTGGTATATCTGTTGCAACCTCTGTAATGGGATTTACCTATAAAAACATCAAAATTAATCTCCTAGACACACCTGGGCACAAAGATTTTTCTGAAGATACTTATAGAACACTAACCGCTGTAGATAGCACCATCATGGTAATTGATAGTGTAAAAGGAGTTGAAACACAAACACATAAGCTCATGGAAGTCTGTAGAATGAGAAATACACCCATCATTACATTCATTAATAAATGCGATAGATTAGGCAAAGACCCGATTAACTTAATTGATGAAATCGAAGATAAATTACAACTATCAGTATGCCCCATCACATGGCCCATTGGAATGGGAAATCATTTTAAAGGTGTATACAACCTAAAAACAAAATCAATATTATTATTTTCAAATAAAAAAAATAATGAAGATCCAATAATTATTAAAAACATTGATTCTAAACAAGCAATAGACAGTATTGGAGAACTGGATATAAACAAACTAAAAGACGATATCGAATTAATTACGGGCATTTATCCTAATTTAAATAAAAAAGAGTATTTATCAGCAACAACATCTCCCTTATTTTTTGGGAGTGCCTTAAATAATTTTGGTGTAAAAGAGTTACTAAATGAATTTATAGAATTAGCTCCAATACCTCAACCACGACAAACAGAACAACGAATGATAAACCCTGAAGAAACAAAATTTTCAGGTTTCATATTTAAAATACACGCCAATATGGATCCTAAGCATCGGGATAGAATTGCCTTTTTAAGAATTTGTTCTGGAAAATTTGAAAGAAACAAAAAATATTTTCATGTTAGGTTAAATAAATCATTAAAATTTAGCGCACCAACTGCCTTTATGGCTCACGAAAAATCAATTATTGAAACGGCTTACCCTGGCGATATTATTGGCTTACATGATACAGGAAATCTAAAAATTGGGGATTCGTTAACACAAGGAGAACCCCTTAAATTTAAAGGCATACCTAACTTTTCACCAGAAATTTTTAAATATGTTATTAATGAAGACCCCTTAAAATCAAAAAAACTAAATAAAGGAATCGAACATCTTTGTGAAGAAGGTGTCGCCCAACGATTCACATCTATGCTTGGTAAGCGTAAAATAATTGGCGTGGTTGGCATATTACAATTTGAAGTTATCGAATATCGATTAAAAAATGAATATAATGCAACCTGTCGGTTTGAAGATGTTAATTATATAAAAGCAGTTTGGATCACATCTGAAAATAAAGAGAAACTTGAAACCTTTATTCAAAACAATAAAAATAAAATAGCACTAGATAGTGATGATCAACTGGTATATTTATCTGAAACGCAATGGAGTTTAGACCGTGAAATAAAAGAAAATCCTAGTATAAAATTTCGTTTCTCATCTGACTTATAAAAACATAAATTTTTATTTGCAAACATTATATGTTATGATTTTCCAAAAAAAATTAAACTGTTATGAGCACTAAAATTAATTCTAAATTACCTGATATAACAACAGAATCATCACCTAGTATACTAAGAACGATTGATAAAGTTGGTATGTCAAACATCACCTGCCCCATACTGCTTAAAACACAGAACCAAATACACGTTATTCCAGCAAACCTATCTATCTTCATTAATATAAAGGATCCAGAAGTAAAAGGAATCCACATGTCACGCCTGTACATAAGCACTATTAACCACTTTGAAAAACATCCATTTAACCAACTATCTATTGGTAACTGTTTAAAAAAGTTACTTGAAACACACCCTAATTCTAGTGATAAAGCCTACTTAGATATTAATTATAATTACCTACTAAAACAATCATCACTCAAATCTAATTTAGAAGGCTATAGAACCTATCCAATATCACATAAAGCAGAAACAACGCCACATACAACCACCCATACCATAGCCTTTACAATTACATATTCTAGCACATGCCCTTGCTCAGCAGCATTATCAAGGCAAGCCATTCAAGAAAAATTTGATAAGGATCATCCCTACGAAAAATCATTTTCAAAAGAATCTATTCTAGAGTGGCTCTCACAAGAATCAAATATAATAGCAACCCCTCATGCTCAACGTAGCTATGCAAAGATAAGCATATCGTTTTCTGAGCCCTATATATGTCACATATTAGACTTTATTAAAAAAGCCGAATCAATCATACAAACTAACGTTCAAAGCATCGTCAAAAGGGAAGATGAAAAATTATTTGCAATAAACAACGCAAAACATCTCATGTTTTGTGAAGATGCGATAAGAAAACTGGATGATTGGCTTAACTCAATCGAAGCATTAACTGATTATTCCATTACAGTAAATCACCATGAAAGTTTACATCCTCACAATGCAACAGCCTCTACTAAAAAGCAATCAAACAAATAAAATTGTAACAAGTGTCCAACACATTCCAGCCAAAATTGCGGCAAATGTCGCCTGAGGAAGTTGCGTTTTAACATGATCCATCAAATCACATCCTGTACACATCGCTGTTAATACAGTGGTATCAGAAATAGGAGAACATTGATCCCCATAAACAGCCCCATCCATAACAGCCGCAAAACAAATCGTCATAAATAATTCTGGATGAGCTAAACCCGCATACTGAGCTACCCCCCAAGCAAGAGGCATCGCAATAGGAAAAACAATCGCATAAGTCCCCCAACTCGTCCCAGTAGCAAAAGCCATGCAAACACAAATAATCTGTAAGAATACAGGTAACATCCAATAAATAATAGATTGACCTAAAATACTCGTTAAATACATACCCGCCCCAGTTTGAATGGCAATTTGACCAATCATCATAGCGCACAACAAAATAACTAAACCAAGAATTAAACTTTTCATACCATCCATAACCCCATTAATAAGCTCTAATAACGGCATACCTTTTAACAAAGACAGCAAAAACGATATAATAAGTGTTAACCCAAATGCCAAACTAATATTAGGTGACCCATATAGAATAAACGTACCAATAGCAATTCCAATTAAACAAAGTAAAGGCAAAATAAATTCCAAGAAATGTGACGAATAAGAAGAAGGAACCTGCGTTTTTTGAAGTTCAAAAGAACTTAACGGAACCGCATTAGGCGCATCTAACAACCCTTTTTTTCGAGATCGATCCATAGCATTCTGTAGTTTAGCCCCAATAAAAAGAGGTTTTTCGATCGCAATTAAAAACGTCCCTAAAACAGCAAAAATAGCATAAAAACAAAAAGGAACACTTTTAAAAAAGAAAGCAACACGATCCGTTTGAGTGACTAAAAAACTGACCCCAGAAACATAAATAAACGCTTGTACATAAGCAGGCCAAGAATTAAACGCAAGTTGTGAAGCAATAGGAGAGGCCGTTGAATCAACAATATAAGATAATTCTTCATGACTAACATTTTCTTTATCCGATAAGGGTTTCACCGTACTTCCCACTAACACAACACTCATCGTACCTCCCTGAAAAAATAAAATTCCCAAGATCCATGTCACTAATTTAGCTGATCTAGGGCCGTTTACAAAATTAACCGTCATCCAATCAGCAAAGGCCTTAGCAGCCCCCGTTTTAGCCCAAATCCCTAACAAGCCCCCCAATAAAAACAAATAAATCAAAATCATCGTAGCAGAACTTTCCCTCATTAAACTCGCAATCAAAACATCTTCAATAATATTATATTGCGACAAGATTAAAGCACCCGAAAATACTCCCAATAATAAAGCCGTAACGGGTTCTTGTGTTAACCAACATAACGATAATGTTAAAATAGCTGGCAACAAAGACCAAAATGACCAATGTTTTTTTAAGCTTAACAACTGAAAAACGATCCCATTAGTAAGCGATTCTACCCGAATAAGCTCCTTCGTTACTTGAGGTTTGAATTGCCACCCACTTTGCTCAAACAATAATAACTGCGAATCCTTTTCATCAATAATACTATCAATATAAGTTGGTTTATCTTTATACATATAATACAGCCCTTGCTGATCTTGCATAACATCCAAGGTAATAGACTCCAGTACATACGTTGGCTCAATAACCTTACCAACCCAAAAAGAAGTTAAAAGACCTCCCAACACAAAAACCCATAAACCCTGTCTTAAAAAGAAAACAATTTTTTTCATAAAGTATAGTTTAAATAATACACTGAAAAAAGAAACTTCCCTAATAAATAAAAACCCTTCTCATCAAAAATAAAATTATGTACATTTATAGTATGAACAAAACAGCTCTATTACTAATTGATCATGGGTCCAAGAAAAAGGCAGCAAACGACATGATTAACGATATTGTAAACTTAATTATATTAAAAAAACCCCATGTAATAGTAGTAGGTGCTCATATGGAATTAGCATCACCCACCATTGAAGACGGTATTAATGAGTGTATTAAACAAGGTGCTAAAAACATAATTGCACAACCCTTCATGCTATCACCCGGAAGACATACAACCGAAGATATACCCCAAATGGTAGCTAAAATCGCTAAAAAATTTCCTGATATTAATATTTCAACAAGCTCTCATTTAGGAGTTCATCCATTATTAGTCGATATCATACTGGAACGAGCCGGAATAGAATAAATTATACTAAATGCTTAGACTCATCCCCTATTAAATCTACCATTGAATCAACCCAATCTAAGCGCTCATTTAAACAAGGTATTAACGTAAAAGAGTCGCCACCATTCTCTAAAAAAATCTCTTTTCCTTCTTCACCCATTTCCTCTAATGTTTCTAAGCAATCAGAAACAAAAGCAGGACAAACAACAGCTAATCGTTTAACACCTTTTTTAGCTAATTCTTGAATCGTTGTATCAGTAGCCGGCGATAACCAAGGGTCATTACCTAAACGAGATTGAAATGAAACAGAATAAGACTCCTCACCTAAGTTAAGTTTTTCAACAACCAACTCTGTTGTTTTATAAACATGATGGCTGTAACAATACCGATGAGCATCTGAACTAATATTACAACAATCAGACGCCACCTTACAATGTAACTTTGTAGGGTCTGTTTTCTTAACATGCCGTTCTGGAATCCCATGATAACTAAATAAAACATAATCAAAATCACCCTTATCTTGATACTCAGAAATAGAATTTGAAAGCGATGAAATGTAAGATGGATAATCATAAAATGATTCTATATATTTTAATGTAATATTAGGATAATAATGAGCCATTAATGATTTTGTTTTTTCAATAACAGTTTTAGTCGAGGCCATTGCATAATGAGGATATAAAGGAAATAATAAAATTTCTTCTAATAATGCATTTTCTGAACAGAGTTTATCAATAGCATATTTAATAGAAGGATTTCCATAACGCATACCCAACTCAACAGGCATAACAAGCTTATCTTGAACACGCTTTAATAAGCGCTTACTTAACACCATTAAAGGAGAGCCTTCCTTCCACCAAATAGATTGATAAGCCTCTGCTGTTTTTTTGGGACGAAAAGGCATAATAAGACAATAAACAAGAATCCAACGAAAAAAAGCAGGCACATCTAAAACATATCGATCCATTAAAAATTCCCCTAAATAACGCCTAATATCAGGTAAAGAAGTAGAATCAGGAGACCCTAAATTAACTAACAAAACAGCTTGTTTATGATTTGACATATAATAACTCAGTTACTTTAGCAAAAAAGAATCTGACATTAAAAATAATTCTTTAAGCAACTCATCCGTTGCCTTTCCTTGCCCTTGCCAAACAATCGTCCCCTCAGAGTTAACGAGTAAAAAATAGCCCTTTTTTTTATTAGAAAAGCCATAATAATCCTGATATAGCTTAGTATTACCACTATAAACCATTTGATGGGCATGCAAATGAACATCAATTCCCTTTTTCATACCTTTTTTCATTTGTTTAAGAATCCAATTTGGCAATTTACCAATCATTGGAATCGAAATAAAAAAGACATTAGAATCAGCTTTATAACGCGCTTGAAACGGCTTTAACCAAGAATCAAAATCATCACCTGATTTCCTTGAAAAGCCATAAGCAACAAACGTTACATCATACAAGTTAAAATGATCTGGAAAAACGAGTGCTTTACCATCTAAAGACTCCCCTGATTGAGCTAAAAAAGGTTGATTAACAAGCATTTTCATTAAGTCATCTTCAGAAAAAAGTGAAGTGTGAAATAAAAATCCCATAAAAAAAATTACAATTATCTTAACCACATTCATTCTCCGATCTATATATACCTGGGGATACCCCCGTTACTAATTTAAAACACCTTCCAAAGGACGAATGCGAATTAAAACCACATTCAGCACCTATAGATACCGTCGTTCGCCAATCATATTTTAACAAAAGATACTTAGCTTCTTCAACACGAAAACTCATTAAATATTGACTAAAATTTTTCTTCTTAACAGCATTTAAGTATTCAGACAGTTGATGCGCACTCACACCTGCCATATCCGCAAGTAGTTTAAGTGATAACAAGGGGTCTTTAAAAACACGTTGTTGTTGCATCAAAAACAACAAATTTTCTTCCAATTTAGCAACATTTAAATTTAACAAATGAGATTTTTTATAAGATCCATCATTACCCTCATTTAAATCAAATGAAACTAATTGAAAATAATTAAACATCAAATCAAAGAACAAAAAGCCAATCATTAAAAAAACAAAAGAAATATAAAGAATTAAAAACTCCATACTAGAACAAACTAAGCCTAACGCTAAAAACGGCAAACTAATATGTAAACCCATAAAGAAAAAATGGAAAAATTGTCGATGAGATAAAATAGAACCATCAACTAAAGATAAAAAATCAGAGTGATATAAATAATAAAAATAAATACTCAACAACAGAAAAAACCCACCCCATAACAAGTACGAGTCTACAGAAAAAACAACGCTATTCGAATAAAAAAGAACCCCCATAGCATAGATTAAAACAACAGGAATAAAATGAACAATGTCTCCCAAAACCATACGATAATTTCTACGCAAAAAATAAAATACTATCGCCAAAATCCAAATAAGGCCTAAATCAATATAGAGATTATAACTATCAAAAAAAAGAACTATATTATTCCAATAAAATCTTAAAAAAAATAAACCATACAAAAAAAAGTAAAATCCTAACAAAATATTTTTAGATTTATAATTAGATTTCAACCATAAAACCAACGAAAAAATCAAAAAAACACCAACAACTAAAATAAAAACAAAGGAAAAAAAACTATTTAGCATCATCAGTTATTATCTCCCAACGATGTAACAAATGACTCTATATCAACCTTATCAGAGATATATTCTGGCATAAAACTTTTGGAAACCCGTTTACCTTCTAATAAGAATATTCCTGACATTTGAAACACATCGCCAAAAAAGTTTCCAATCCCATACCCTTTTACAACACCAAGATAAAAGGTTTTCCATAAAACCCTCAAACCAAACAACTGATATAACTTTCCTCGTGATAACCCAAATGAACGATAGAGCTCCATGTGAGAATCAGAAATACATTCTGCGTGTGTTAGATGATAAGGTTTTAACAACACATTAGCAGTTTGATGATCAACCATATAAACTAAAACCGGATAAACCCCATTCTTAACTAAATAATCATAATTCTCACTTAAAACCGTTAATAATTGTCGACAAAAAACACACCCAAAGTGTCTTAAAAAAACAACTAAAACACTATGTTTCTCACTTAATTCAAATAAAGTATTTTCTTTATTGGTTTTAAAAAGATGAATAGACTCTTCAAAACAGGGTACATTAAAATTTTTATAAACAAGCTTTACCGAATAAATCAATTTTAATATCAAACATAAAGGAAGTAACCAAATAACACTATTAAATAAAACCAAAAACAAAAAATCCATATAAATATAATCCTGAAGAACCGTTACAATAAAAAGTATTAGCATAATAACTTTAAACATTAAGCCTAAAAAAATAATGGGCCAAAACCGTATAGGGTTGATAAAACTAATGAAATAACCCATTCCAAAAACCAAAAAGACACCCCCTAAAAATTGCCAAAGAATAATATGGTTTAACAAAGGAACATTAAAAAAAACAAAATATAACGTGGGTAAAAAAATACAAAAAAGACCAAACACACCTTCATATAATGCTAAAATCAGCAATATATAGGTTGGCCAACTGGTATAGTTTGAAATATTATTTTTGATAATCAAATTAGATAATTCCTTTCATAAAACAAGTAAATTATATAAGCAATAAAATCAATGTACAATAAATCATAAAACGAACTAACGTTTTAAAAAACTGTTTTTTTAAAATATTAAATGATATTATAGTTTAACTATGAAAAAACAAGTCACTCTTATTCTACTAATAACATTTTGCATCACAGGCTGCGGAACTAACTTATTTGATTCATTTATAGATGATCCTGAAGAATCAATAACAGAACAAATCGAAAATGCATCAACACCTGCAGAGTATGCTTTATTAATAGAAGAAACTCAAAAAATAATAGATAGCGATGCAAGCGATGAAGAAAAAGGAAATGCCTACCTAATTCAAGCAGAAGCAATACTGGGAAAATCAGAGATAACCCCACTAGATATAATTGGAAAAATAGCAACATCAATCGATACAAATGATAATCCTTTAAATTTATTAAATTCACTAGCAAGCAAAGAAGACTTATTAGATGCATCAAATGCTTTATATCAAGCAAACGAATTAGGAATCCCAGGCGATGAGGATCAACAACTCATGAAAGGAATCGTGAATACATTAGTAGTCGTAACCACCATAACAAACACATTTGAGATCGATTCAGATGGGAACATAAAAAATGAAGACTCCATTAATTACAGAGAGAGCTTAGAAACAATAATGCATCCAAACTCAGACGATCCAAATAAAGATATTTTTCACTACTCTGAAGAAGCTTACAAAGGATTTAGTGAATCAAACAGTTTAACAAAGGAGCAAGAAGAAAAATCTAACAAAATAAAAAGTGAAGCAGAAAAAATCGAAGAGACTTATAACGACAGAAACAATCTTAGTGACCAGGAAATTGAAGAAAAGCTAACAGATATTTTTAAAACGTTTGGAAATTAAATAGATAGGGGAAAATAATGAAAATCATAAAAATAACGTTTATAATTTCCATAGCAATATCATCAGCACTGTATTCAAATCAAGAAATATTTGATTTTCATAATATAAGACAAAAAGCAATGGGTGGAACAAAAGTTACAACCGTGAAAAACGCAAGTCATTTTTACCAAAACCCTGCCATATTAGCATCCGAAAACAAATTTAAAGTAGCATTACCTAAATTTGGATATGGGATAAATAAAGCATTACTAGAGAAAATGACAGAAATCAATAATGTTTCAAATGGAAGCAATACAGAAAAACAAATCAATGCGTTAAAAGACTTAGTTCCCCTCAAAGCAGCAACAACAATAGATATGTATCCTATACTAGGATTCACCACTAAAAAATTAGGAAACACATCACTTGGGCTAACCTCATACGCAAAAGGTCACCTAAACGGAGACTTAAAAAAGAAAACATCTCCAATACTATATTTAGAAGGAAATATAAACGCGACTATCCAAGTAGGAATTGCACGCACCTTAACCGTTAACAACCAAGACATTCATGTAGGAATTTCACCTAAATATAGCTATAAAGGAATTTTCTATAACAAAGAAACAGGTGAAAATACTTATAAAATGACTCAAACTGAGTTAATAAAAATCGCAAATGGCTTAGAAAGTTTTAACCCACAAATGTACATGCTCAGTGGATTTGGATTGGATATAGGGGCACTATATCCATATAGCATTGAACAAGGGCTAACATCCATGTATGGGACAATAGGAATATCAATACAAAATATAATCTCATCATTATCCGGAGATCAAGATATTATAGTTAATGATGTAAGCGAAACCAAAAAAATTAAAACAAACGACCCCCTAATCATAACCTTAGGCAATACATTTAATTACAAAGCCCCCATAATAAAAAACGTAGAAATATCAACCGATTACAATATTATTGCTCCAACACAAAGTATTTTAAAACGATTTCATTTTGGTTTAGAAAAAAAGGTTGGCCCAATTATTGCACTAAGAGGTGGGCTAAACCAAGGATTTATAGTAGGTGGTTTTGGAATAAATTTATTTATGATAAAACTAGATTATGCTTATTTCACAGAAGAAATTAGTGAGTCAATTGGTAAAAACACAGTTGAAAGCCATAACATACAATTTGGACTTTTATTTTAATTTTATAAATTAAATCCAGTGATATAAAATAATGAAGCAATTCATTAATCCTTAATAAAACACCTATGAGAGAAACACAAGTTGCTATTATTGGAGCTGGTTTAGCTGGTATAACGGCAGCAAGACACTTTGAAAAGCATCACATCGATTATATCATAATTGAAAAAAAGCACACACTAGGTGGCAAACAAAAAACATCTCTCATAAATGGCTATCAATGTGATCATGGCTTTCAAATTCTATTAACAGCCTATCCAGACGTTATCCAACAACTTGATATTAAAGCATTAAAGCCACATTATTTTAACAATGGCGCAAAACTATGGTACCAAAACGCTTTTAAAACAATTTCCGATCCCTTCCAAAATGTATTCCAGCTCCCATTACTATTACAGAATCCGTTACTATCATACAAAGATTATTGGAAACTATTTAAATTAAACCAATCATTAAAAAAACAATCGATAGCCGACATTTTTGCAACATCCAATCAAACGACAGAAAACTTATTTAAAACAATAGGATTTTCAAAAAAATGCCAAGACTATTTTTTAAAACCATTTTTCCGCGGTATATTTTTAGATCATAAACTGACAACATCCTCTAGGTTATGTTTATATTATTGGAAATGTTTCTTAGAAGGAAAAACACTGATTCCTCAAGAAGGGATAGCTGCTATCCCAAAACAATTAGAATCCCATCTAAACCCTAATAAAATCATACGAAATACAACCATAACCAATATTCATAACTCTATTATAAGCACCGATACACATACAAAAATCAAAGCAGATTTTATTTGTTGTGCAACAGATTATGAGGGAGCATCAGCCTTATTCAACCTACCAAATAAACCTTATCAGTCTGTAAGCAACTATTACTACGAAACAGACAGCCCTCCCATAAGCAATTCCTATTTACATCTTGATGGATCAGCAGAAAGCCCCATTAATAATTTTCATAACGTAACAGCCATTAACCCCCACGCAAGTCCCCCAGGAAAACACTTACTCTCCGTTACATCCATCCCAAATAAGCATCCAACAGAGCATTTTGAAAAAAATATTCTCAAACAACTTAAGCACTATTTTGGAAACCAAGTCGAAACATGGAACTTAGTAACACAGATTCATATTCCAAAAGCAATCACCCAGCAACCTATTAGCTATGCTGTACTCAATACACATTATAATACCCAAAACATTTATTTTTGTGGTGACTGGACCATTCAAGGCTCCATACAAGGCGCGTTATATTCAGGAAAAAAAATAGCAAACCAAATTATCAATAAAATCCATACGCCATAGAGCACCTGATCAGAAAAAATTAGATATGATACAATAACAAGAATGAACCATCCCCTTATTCATCGCTGGAAAAGCTTACAAAGCAAAACCAATACCTGTTTATGCATAGGCCTAGACCCAGATATCACACAGTTACCCTCTGGTTATAGCTCAAACGTAACTGGATTAAGTCATTTTTTAAAAGACATCATTGATGCCAGCATCACTCAATGTATTGCTTATAAGCCCAACATTTCCTTTTTTGAAGCCTATGGCATTGAAGGACTTACTATATTATCAGACATTATTAAGCATATTGATCAAACCGTCCCTGTTATTATCGATGGAAAACGAGGCGATATTGGCAATACATCTGCCATGCAAGCCAAGTATATTTTTGATTATTTCAATGCAGATGCTACAACCTTACATCCTTACATGGGATTAGATAGTTTAGAACCCTTTTTTAACTATCAAGATAAATTTCATTTTGTGTTAGGTCTAACATCCAATCCTGGATCAAAAGATTTTGAGACACTCCCTTTAAAAACCAATACAACACTAGCAACAACAGTGATTCAAACACTAAGTCACTGGAACAAAACCTATCAAAACATTGGCGTCGTGGTCGGCGCAACCGACAATAAATTAACAGAAGCACGTAACATTAATCCAGATCTCTTATTTTTAATACCAGGAGTAGGAAAACAAGGAGGAACATACGAAACAGCCTATAACGCGGGAAAAAACCTAGCAGATTTAGCTTTAATCAACGTATCACGCGGTATTTCAGGAGCGGTTAAACATAAGCAATCGATAAAAGAAGATATTAATCATGCTATTCAAGTAATCCTAAAGCCCCTATAATAATCATTATGTTTAACCAAGCTGACTTTAATAACTTTATAATTAAAAACAAAATTATTAGCCTATCTGAAAACCCATTCACCTTAAAATCAGGTCAAAAATCACACTTATATATCAACTGGCGACATATAACCAATGATGTAGCCTTATTAGAAAAATGTGCTCATTATATTATTGAATTTTGTGAAATACATAATCTTAAACCCGATTGTTTTTATGGTGTTCCAGAAGGCGCTACTAAAATCGGTATTTTAACCCAATATTTATGGGCAAAAAAACAAGGAAGCTCCCCAGGAAGTCATCGATTATCCATGGGACGAGTTAAACCAAAAGAACATGGCAATCCTAGCGACAGATTTTTTGTAGGTGAACCAGAAGGAAATATTATTTTAATTGAAGATGTCACCACAACAGGCCAATCTATGTTAAAAACATTAGATCAGTTACAAGCCTTAGACAAAAAAGTAATTGCGTGTCTGGCTTTAACCAACCGAGAATCAAAACAGCTGAAAAAAACAGTTTCAAATGAAGTAACCGACAGAAATACAAAATATGTTTATTTATCAAAAGCTAAAGAATTATTAATAACACTTAATTTAAAAGAAAACTCCCCATTAATTCAACAAGAATTAGACAACCTATAATTAAATTAAGGTGCTTTTCTAAAAATAGTCCAGGTATCATTATCAAGTTGATAACAAATACGATCATGAAACCGGCTTTTTCGACCTTGCCAAAATTCAAATGAAACAGGCTTAACAAGATATCCGCCCCAATACTCTGGACACTCTGGCTGTTGATTCTTAAACAACTCAAAATGCCGCTTAAAATCTAATTCAAGAGCCTCTCTAGATTCAATTACTGTAGATTGATGAGATGTAATAGCTGCGACCTGACTTTCAAAGGGCCTTGATTGAAAATAATGATTAGAATCTTCATAAGAAACTTTTTCAGCATAACCAGCAATATGAAT
>PBBX01000028.1 GCA_002716725.1 bacterium
ATGCGTATCGTTAAATTTAAACAGCAAACACACTCGTAGTGGCTTATTTTTAAGCTGTTTTGGACACCGGTTCAATTCCGGTCACCTCCACCATAATGTTTTTAGGCATTTTTTTGCCTAAATCAACCTTTGTAGAGCCCAAAATGATTTGTTCTAACATTATTATGCTCCTGTTAGCAATGTGTTTATTATTAGATTTTATATTTTTTTGATTTTTAGAGGGATCGTATTGTTGTTGTAATATGGGTTCGAATAGTAAGGGGGCTAACTTATTTTGTAGCGGCTTATATGACTTAAGTTTGAACATGAGAGTTTGTTATCTGGGCTCAAAGATTATAGTAATTGGGTATGATTTTTTTACATTTATGTTGGTGTTTATTAAACTTTATAACATTAACGTTTATTTATTTTTAGGATAAGTATACTTGATTGTATGGACTGCTACGATATTTTATTCTTTATTTTTGGCATAGCTGTTTTATTTATTGGGTTAAATTTTATAAAGGGATACGTGTAATGCCGTTAAGTTTTCCAGGTAGAATGCTAACAAGGAGTGGAAGAAGTATTGCAGGAGCTTTTTTCAGGAATGCTCAAATGAACGTATGGAGACCGGGTGATAGGGGTCGTTATCTAGGTACTACTCATCCCCTATACCAGAAGGAAAGAGGGGCGGCCAATTTGGATACTACAGGATTAAGAAAAAGGTATTGTAGTGACAGAGGTGGTGATTTTAATCCTCACTCGAAAATATCGCAGCACATTGGAGGTCTTGTAAATAAAGATAATGCAGAACGAGAATTAATTAGAATTTATAAAGAATGTGGCAGAGATTTTGGTAAATTTAAACAGTGTTTTGACTTAATCCAAGATAAGCTAGCAGAATCTCCGGGTAGCACTTGGAGTGTTACGGTAAATATTGATGATCATATTATGACAATGAAAAAGAAGGGCGGGAAGAATTTTTGGATTTACTAATATAGTTAATGCTAGGCTTACTTAACGGATAGTCATATACTTGATATCATTATGCTAATGTCTGATAATAAAAGAAGAAAAAATTCTAGTAAGTTTGAAAAAGGATCTCGTGCTCATTCCTATACTCAGAGTAAACACAAGGGCAGATCGCAGTCCTCTCATGGTTCTTATTCACGATCCAGAAAAAAGAAATTTACAAATAAGATTTCTGATCATTTTTCAAAACATGATTTCTCATGTAAGGAAACGGGGAAATTACGTGTTTCGTTGGGTTTAGTAGGTGTCTTAGAAGCGCTTAGAGGGATTACGCAAAAGCGTATTACGATTGTGAAAGGGTATGAATGTCCTGACGTTGCTGAAGCAAAAGGTCAATTAAAACGAAATTTTCATACACAAGGCTTAGCAGCTGATATTAAAATACTAACTATGTCTTCTGTAGATGTATTTAAAGAAGCTGAAAAGCTGGCCTCTATTACAGGGCTTGGTTTAAATATTAAGGATGATTATGTTCATATTGATACCAGAAAAGCGGATCGTGTGTTATGGGTAGAGCAAGATAATGAGGAAATTCCATTAACGGATGAGAATAGAAAGCTTTATCTCGGTGAGTAAGCAATCTTTTATTCAATCATTTTTAGATTACTGTTATTTAAAAAAACACTTTTCAAGGCATACCCTAGATAATTATGAACGTGATTTAAGTAAATTAGTTTTATATGCTAAGAATCATCGTATTCAACTTATGACCTTTAATAAGCATCATTGCCGTGAGTTTATCTCATTGGAATCATGTATGGGGCAAAGTAATCGCACGCTATGTCGGCGGATTTCTGCCTATCGAACATTTTGGGATTATTTACAACTTCAAAAATATGTTAATGAGAATCCGTGGAGGCTTGTACGGTTACCAAAAATTGCCACTATATTGCCTAAAATTATTCCAACAAAAGCAATGATTTCTTTTTTAGATCATATTTCGATGGCTACTCCTATTGGATTTCGTAATAGGGTTATTTGTGAATGTTTGTATGGTATTGGACTGAGAGTGTCTGAGTTAACCTTACTTAAGGTGAGTGATATAAATTTAACACAGGGAGACTGTCGGATTATTGGCAAGCGTGATAAAGAGCGTATTGCTATTATAGGGGATGTAACAAAGCATATACTTAATTTATACTTAAAAGAAGTGAGGCCGTTGTGGTCTAAAACTAACAGTAAAACTCTCATTGTTAATAGGGCGGGTGAGCCTGTATCTACTCGAACGATACAGAGAGTTGTTAAACAATGTTCTTTTGAGCAGGGACTTAATCCTCCTTTAACGCCTCATGTTTTAAGGCATTGTTATGCATCGGATCTTTATAAAGGGGGGGTGGATATTAGTATGATTAAAGAATTATTAGGTCATGATCATGTGTCTACTACGGAGATTTATACTCATGTGGCGATAGATGAACTGAAAGAAACCATTACGGTGGCGCATCCTCATGGATAAATATAGATTATTATAGTAATGTTTTAACGTATTTTTTATGGATAGACCGTGTATAAATCTATAGTAATTTTTTTGTAAAGTGGTACACTATGATTTATGCTAAAAAAACGTGCTCAACAAGTTTTATCGCCTGTATTAAGTCGGTTTCATGAACTTGATATTCAATCAGGGAAAGGGTGTTATTTATATGATCAGGCTAATATAGCGTACCTTGATTTTGGTTCTGGTATTGCGGTTACTTCAACAGGTCATTGTCATCCAAAGGTTGTTGCTGCGGTTCAGCAACAAGTAGCGACATTAATTCATCCTTCTATTGCTGTTGGGAATACCGATGTTGTTATTAATTGTGCTGAAAAAATTCTTTCGCTTTTTAGTGTCGGTGATTATTCTGTGTTTTTTGAGCAGAGTGGTGCGGGTGCTGTTGAGGCAGCGTTAAAACTAGCAAAGTATGTTACTAAACGACATCATGTTTTAGCCTTTGAAGGGGGGTTTCATGGACGTTCTATGGGAGCTCTTTCTGTTACTACGTCAAAAAAGGCTTATCGGGATCATGTAGGTCCTATGTTAGAGGGGGTTTCTTTTTTCCCATTTCCAAATACGTATCGATCTCTTAATGAGGATGTGACAGATATTAGTGTTGCTGCGTATATAGATACGCTTAAACATAGTAAAGCGATTCATTCTGGGTTAGCCGCTGTTATTATTGAACCTATTTTAGGAGAAGGTGGCTATGTATCTGCTCCAATAGAATTTTTGCAATGTGTTGCTGAGCTATGTAAACAACATAACGTTTTATTGATTGTAGATGAGGTGCAATCTGGTATTGGACGAACAGGGACTTGGTTTCAATTTCAAAAAGCTAATATTGTCCCAGATATTGTTACGTTGGCTAAGGGATTAGGTTCAGGTATGCCTATTGCTGCTTGTGTTGCTAAAACGGAGTTTATGAACCTGTGGGATAAAGGGAGTCATGGAGGAACCTATGGGGCTAATCCTGTGACCTGTGTAGCGGCTTCTGCTACCATTGATGTTATTGCTAAACAGTTATCGTCTATTTCTGATTTAGCAGCTTATGCAGAATTGGTGTTAGAGCCTTTACGTTCTCATATTTATATTGGGGATATTCGTGTTGAGGGGCTGATGATTGGAATTGAATGTGTTAAAGATAAACAGACAAAAGAACCTTATCCTGATATGGTGGCTGATATTTTAAAAAAATGTCTTGAAAACCATCTTATTGTGTTGTCTTGTGGGATACATAGTAATGTGATTCGTTTAGCACCGCCTCTTATTATTAGTCAGAAAGAACTGAAGCATGGATTAATGATTTTAATTGAGGCTATTTATGATTACCATTAAGGGAAAACATTCTGTTTTAGAGGCCTTGTTAAGTGGTGTGAGTATTTCTGATATTACGGTATTTGATCAAAATCCTACGGGAGATCTAAAAAAAATTATTCACTTAGCTACACAAAAGGGTATTCTTGTTCGAAAACAACAACAGAAAAAATTTCATAATCGACAGGGTTTAGCACATCAAAATGTTATGGCAACTATTTCACACTTAAATATGCAACCTTTATCTATTTTAAACCCGACTGATCATCCCCTTGTTGTTGCTTTGGATCATTTAGAAGATCCGTTTAATGTTGGGGCTATTATGAGAACGTGTCACTGTTTAGGTGTTAATGCCATTATTATGCCAAAAGATCGTCAGGCTCCTATTAATGATGCTTTAATTAAAGCATCATCAGGAGCTGCATATTACATGTCTCTTATTCATGTAAGTAATATTGCTAATACATTGATTAATTGTCAGAAGGATGGCTATTGGCTGTATTCAGGAGATTCTGAACAAGGAACTAATTTATATGATATTAGTGTTGCATTTCCTACCATTTTGGTTGTAGGAAATGAACATTCGGGAATATCAAAAAGAGTTTCCAAAATTGTTGATAATCATATTAAAATAGAGATGAGGGGGCATATTGATTCTTTAAATGTATCTGTAGCCACAGGTATTATTTTATATGAATTAAGTAAACAATTGTAGTAAAAGGGAGGTCTGTTGAAACAAAATATACAAAAAAATATTTTAATTCCTTTTATTCTTTTTACGATTGTTTTAACAGCTTTGCTAGTTACATGGTCTGGTTTTTTTATTAAAACATTTTTATATGAACATGAGGCTGCATCTCTTTATAATCAGTTAACAAACTTTAAAACAGCGAGTGAGCAATTATTATTGAGTCATAAGCTTACGGATGAGTTAGCAAGAAATTCAAACGATATCAAACGAATTATTGCTTCTTATGAATCTAATTATCCTAGTGAACGGTTGTATTCGGTATACCGGTATAATCAATCTCCCTTTCAAATTAATTCTAAGGATACACATGCTATTGTTAAACATAACGATAATAATATTTATTTATTGCAAAAAATTATAAAAAAAAATAAAGCATCAGTAATTAGTATTAATTTGAGTAAATTTGTATCAACGTATCAAAGTACGTCCAATACTATTGGGATTCTTGTTTTAAATGATGATTTAACGATTATAGAGCATTTATTTAGTCGTGATTTAACACCTAAGCAGCTTGATATGCTTAAGCATAATTTAACGTATTTTATGTCCAGGACTAGTCCATTAAAACTGTCTAAAAAAAAGGTTGATAGTATGTTTATTCGTTCAAATGAAAATCCTAATATTGTTTATGTTGCTATGAATACTAGTTCGGTTATACTACCCGTCATAATACAGATTACTATTGGAATTGTGTTGGTTATATTATTATCAACATCGTGGGTTTATATTATGGATTTATTAATTATTCGTAAGATGACAACATCGATTGATATTCTTAGATCTGTATCAAAAAAAGTAGCTCAAGGTAATTTTACTGAAAAAGTGTATATTCAGTCATCAGATGAGATTGGAGAGTTAGCGCTTACATTTAATCAAATGGTTTCTCAATTAAAAGAATCGACAGACACTATTCTTCATCAAAAAGAGCAATCTGATGCGATTATTAAATCTATTCCAGATGGTATTATCGTTACAGATTTTAATAATAATTTAATTATTGCTAATAAAAAGGCTGAAGAAATTTTTGATTTTAAAACCCAACAAAATTACTCTAAAAATATTTCTCATGTTATTCATCATACGTCGTTACGAGAACATGCTAAATATTTGAAAAAAGTGAAACATTATACATCTGAGTTATCTTACACAAAGGATTCTCAAGAGTATATACTTCTTATGAATTCTACCGTTTTTCATAGCCATAAACATAAGCCAATGGGGATTATTTATGTTATTAGAGATATTACACATGAAAAAGAAATGGAGAAGCTAAGAGAAGGGTTTTTAAGGACAGTTTCTCATGAGCTTAGAACGCCGCTTACATCTGTGATTGGTTTTATTGAATTGGTTATACACTCTGGAAAAGAGCAGTTTAGTCATGAACAACAGTCTTGTTTGAATACAGCTTTACATGAAGCAAGAACGTTAAAGGAACTTATTAATGATCTTTTAGAGTTGTCTCAGATGCAAGCGAAAAAAACTAATATTCAGCCTGTTTCAATTAATGTGTTTTCATTTATTGAAACCATTACAAATAGTTTGTCCCCTCTAACTAAAGGTAAAGAGTTAAATCTTATTAATGATATTTCCGATAAGCATTTAATGATAGTGGTGGATAAGGCAAAGTTACGTCGAATTTTAGTAAATTTGATATCCAATGGTATTAAATTTACTCGAGAAGGGTATGTAAAAGTTTCGTGTAAAGAAGAGGATGATTATATAGAGTTTTGTATATCAGATACAGGTATTGGGTTAAGAGACAATCAGCAAGATGTTATTTTTGAGAAATTTAGGCAAGTTGATTATTCGTCAACAAGAGAATTTGAAGGGATTGGTTTAGGGCTTTCTATTGTAAAAGAATTAGTGCAATTACATGATGGAGATGTTCGTGTTGAGAGTGATTTTGGAGAAGGGTCATCTTTTTATTTTACGATTAAGAAAAAAAGAAATTTGACAGCAGCCATGGTGACTTAGTATGCTATTTGATCAAATGACTTTGGAGGGATGGCGGAGTGGTCAATCGCAGCAGACTGTAAATCTGCCGAGCTTAGCTCTACGTTGGTTCAAATCCAGCTCCCTCCACCAGATTCTAATTGTTTTCTTATTATTTAATTTTAATTATAGTTATGCGGATGATATTGTTATTCGTGATCCTATACAGAAAAGAACCTATTATTTTTTAGAAAAAACGACATTATCCTATAAACACCAACAAACGTTTAATATGATTAAGACGACTACTAATTTGGGATTATCTATGAGAGATGGATCTGTTTCAGGGATGAATTATCTTTTTTTTGGTTTTTCTTTATATTCATTGCTTGCTAAACCAGTGTATCGTTCTTATTTAACATCGCTTAATCAAGATAATCTATCTACTCAACTTCCTATTTTAAAGAAGCGTTATAAACATCTTCGTGTGGTTCAGTCAGTCTCTACGTTAGTGTCAGCGGTATGGTTGAGCTATTTGCTTACAACAGATACGTTTGATGAGAATAATAGGCCCGTTATGATTGGTGTTGTTTCTCAGGTTTTTAGTATGGGGGTTACATCGTTCTTTTTTAAACGTTCTGAAGAGCTTTATTTAGATAGGTTAGAAAATGATTATCTAATTAATTAAAATCTTATATGACTGATTAGATGAAATTCGTTAATGGATTGGTTTATATGAGATTTAAATTGAAAATCTAATAATAAATCACGTAATATCCAATACCCAATATTGGCAACAACGTGTTGGTAGTTACTATTATTTAAGGATCCTATCGTATAATACATACTCAAGCATGTTTTATCTTTAATGATTAATTGTTCTCCTAATGATGCGCTGTAATAATACTGAAAGGAGCTTTGGCTATTACTTATTTTATGATTATTTGCAAATAATAAACCTGTTGAATCAGGTATAGCTTCTTCGTTTGTGGGATCATTATTTTTAACATGATGGATTACTTGACCTATTTCGATTAGTATAAATGGATTGATAATTGATTGCGGCAAGAAATGGTATTTAAGATTGGTAAAGAATGAATAATCATGTTGTGTTTTTTCTGTAGATTTGTTTTTATTATCTTCTATCCATCCTTGAAATGAGCCAAAGCCTAAATCAAGTTTTTTTGTTATGGGAATATTCATGCTTAATCGTGCTAATGAAATATTGTTTTCATAGTGTTCTTGTTTAGACATGCCATAGGATAAATTAAAATATCGCTTTCCTATTAGAGGTGCTTGGTTTGCTATAATAGTTGTGTGTAATAATAAAGCGACTAATACACTAATAAAGGCTAGTTGAATGTTTCTCATAATTAGTTTGATTATATATGATTTGAATTTTAAAGGCAAAATATGTTAGTAATGTTTATTTAGACTCATTGATAGGTTCATTATTATCTGTATCTACTACACTAATTGCAATGACGAAATCCTTATCATCACATTTTACAATTCTAACCCCTTGTGCTTCACGACGTTGTGTTGATATTTTTCCAACATGTTGTCGACACATGGTCCCTGATTCTGTAACAATTAAAAATTCTTGATTGCGTGTTGCGATAACAGCATCTTGAACATGATCATCTTTTATACTTTTTCTAAATGTTAAACTTTTTACACCTATGCCCCCTCGATTTTGGCATCGAAATTCTGATAATCGTATGTTTTTACCATAACCATAGCGTGTAATAATTAAAATTCTAGAATCATTATCATCATGGTTAATGACATTCATAGCAATTAGTGTATCGTCAGGGCGTGTTTTAATGCCTCTTATTCCTCGTGAGGCTCTTCCCATAGAACGGACTTGGGATTCTTCAAAACGGATTAACATACCAAATTTTGTAACTAACATGATATCTTTTGTTCCATCTGTTTTTTTCACCCATTCTAAAATATCATTTTTATCTAAGTTTATGGCTTTAATAGGTTTGTTCTTAAAATGTGAGAATGCTGATAAGGCTGTTTTTTTAATAACACCTTGTTTTGTTGTCATTAGTAAGTATTCGTTATCAGAAAACTGTTTGACATCAATGACCGTTGTTAATATTTCATCTTCTTCGAAATGTAAGAAGTGTGCCATCGAAATTCCTTTGGATTGTCTAGATGCTTCTGGTACTTGATGGGCTTTGATTTTAAATATCCTTCCTTTTGAGGTGAAGCATAATAAATAATCATGAGTTTCTGTGATTAATAAATGTTCAATGGAATCTTCATCACGGGTTGTCATTGAATTAATGCCTCTACCACCACGATTTTGATTTCGAAACTGATCTATACTCATTCGTTTCAGAAACCCATTTTTTGAAATTAGTACGGCTACTTGTGTATTTGGAATAAGATCTTCGATGGCCATAATATGAACAGGATCTCCTATATATGTTCGTCTATCATCTCCAAATTTTTCTACAACCTCTTTATGTTCATCTTTAATAATTTGATAAATTCGTGTTTCGTTGGCTAGTATATCTTCTAAATCAGCAATAATTTCTAGGAGTTCTTTATATTCATTTTCGATTTTATCTCGTTCTAAGCCTGTTAATCGTTGTAATCTCATTTCTAAAATGGCAATGGCTTGTTTTTCTGTTAATGAAAAGGTTGTTATTAGACCTTCTTTTGCTGTTTGGGCATCAGCTGATTGTTTAATTAGTGCGATTACAGCATCAATGTTTTCTAATGCTATTCGTAATCCTTCAAGGATATGTAAACGGTCTTTTGCTTTTTTAAGATCATATGCTGTTCTTCGGGTAATAACTTCTTTACGATGATCTATATAGTGGGATAGTACTGATTTTAAATTTAGTAATTTTGGTATTCCTTTGACTAAGGCTACCATATTGATACCGAAGCTGTTTTGTAACTGTGTATGTTTATATAATTGATTTAATACAACATCTCTAGATGCGTCACGTTTTAATTCTATATAAATTCGCATCCCTTTTCTATCGGATTCATCTCTTAAATCATTGATGCCAGGTATTTTTTTATCACCAACTAACTCTGCAATCTTTACAATTAAATTGGCTTTATTTACTTGATAGGGAAGTTCATCAATTATAATCACATCTCGGCCTTTTTTTGTTTCTTCAAATGATACTTTTGCACGGATGACTACACTCCCTTTACCTGTTTCATAGGCTTGTCTAATCCCTTGATTGCCACATATAATGCCGGCTGTTGGGAAATCAGGTCCTTGGATATGTTGCATTAACCCTTCTGTGTCAATTTCTGGATTATCAATTAATGCGGTTACCCCATTAACGAGCTCATTTAAATTATGGGGAGGGATATTGGTTGCCATGCCAACTGCAATTCCGGATGTTCCATTTAATAATAAATTGGGGATTTTAGCGGGTAATACGTTTGGTTCTTCTAATGATTCATCAAAGTTTGGTTTAAAGTCTACGGTTTCTTTATCAATATCTTCTAGTAATGTCATACTAATTTTAGACATTCTTGCTTCTGTGTACCTCATAGCGGCTGCATTGTCACCATCTATGGAGCCATAATTGCCTTGACCATCAATTAATGGATAACGCAATGAAAAATCTTGTGCCATACGCACTAACGAATCATAAACCGCTGTATCACCATGAGGGTGATATCGTCCTAACACATCACCAACGATACGAGCTGATTTTTTATAGGCTCGTGTTGCTGTAAATCCAGCATCATGCATGGCATATAAGATTCGTCTATGAACAGGTTTTAACCCATCTCTTACGTCTGGCAAAGCACGCCCAACAATGACAGACATTGCATATTCTAGATAGGATTGTTTCATTTCATCATTGATATCAATAAGCCCAATCCCTTTTTCTTGAGGCTTTAGTTCTTCTCCGTCAAATAGCATATTTTCGTCGTCTGTCATGCTTACTCCTTACACATCAATCCAGCGAACATCTTTCGCATATTTTTCAATGAATAGCTTTCTTGGATCAACGTTACTTCCCATTAGGATTGAAAAAATTTCATCTGCTATCTCAGCATCTTCCATTTCAACACGTAACATGGTTCGTTTGTCTGGATCCATTGTTGTTTCCCATAATTGATCTGGGTTCATCTCTCCTAATCCTTTATAACGTTGAATGCCTACATTTTTTCGCCCTAATTCTTCAAGTTTTTCTTCTAATTGATCATCATTATAAACGTAATGTTTAGAATTTCCTTTTCGAACCATATATAAAGGAGGTTGTGCTATGTATAAACCTCCTACACGAATGACATCTCTTGCATAGCGAAAGAAGAATGTTAATAGTAATGTCCGAATATGAGCTCCATCAACATCAGCATCTGTCATGATTACAATTTTATGATATCGCAACTTTTCGAGAACGTGGGTTGGATCATCATTATCTTCTTCAGCTTGCTCTTCATTTAGTTTTGATTCTGTTTCAGATAGTCCTGAAATAGCAGAGGGCCCAATCGCTGTTATTAAGGTTCGGATTTCTTCATTAGCTAAAATCTTGTCTAAACGTGCTTTTTCTACATTTAACACTTTTCCTCTTAAGGGTAATATGGCTTGAAAATTTCGATCACGCCCTTGCTTGGCAGACCCTCCAGCAGAGTCGCCCTCAACAATGTATATTTCGCATTCTGCTGCATTCCTATTGGAACAATCAGCTAGTTTTCCCGGCAATGTGGTGCTTTCTAAACTTGATTTTCGTCTTACTAAATCTTGTGCTTTTCGTGCGGCTTCTCTTACTCTTTGTGCAATTAAGGCTTTATTAACAATTAATTTTCCAACTTTTGGGTTTCTTTCTATATAGTCTGATAAGCCTTCATCTACTAGGGAATCAACGATTCCTTTTACTTCTGAGTTTCCTAATTTTGTTTTTGTTTGCCCTTCAAATTGGGGGTTAGCTAATTTTACTGATATTACGGCTGTTAATCCTTCTTTTAAATCATTACCTGTAAAGTTTGATTTAGCACCTTTGATTAAATCATATTTTTTTGAAAAGTTGTTAATACCTCGTGTTAATGCCGTTCTGAATCCACTTAAGTGAGTTCCGCCTTCTTTGGTACGAATATTATTAGCAAATGTGACAACATGTTCATCATAATAATCATTGACATATTGTAATGCTACTTCTACTTCGTAGTTATCTCGGTTTTTTTTCATATAAATAACATTATCAAATAAAACTTCCTTAGATTCATTTAGCATTTTTACATATGATTCAATGCCCCCTTCATACCTATATTCTTGATGAATGGGTTCTTCGGGTCTTAGGTCGTTAAAAAAGATTCGTACACCACGATTTAAAAATGCTAATTCTTTTAAACGGTGATCTATAACTTCAGAGGTGAATTCTATATCATCAAAAATGCTTGCATCTGGCATAAAGCTAATGGTAGTCCCTTTTTTCCCGTTAGGGGTATTTTCAAACGTTCCAATTAAGTTGTCAGGGATTCCTTTTTGGTAGCGGTTTTTATATGTTTTATTGTCTCTACATACTTCTACTTCTAACCAATCAGCTAGTGCGTTTACTACTGAGACACCTACGCCATGTAGTCCGCCTGATACTTTATAACCTTCCCCTTCAAATTTACCTCCAGCGTGTAAGGTTGTTAATACCACTTCTACAGCAGGCAGCTTTTTGTCTTTATGTTCATCAATGGGGATGCCTCGCCCATTATCTTCTACTACGACAATATTATCTTTTTGGATGGTTACTGTAACATCGGTACAATGGCCAGCCATAGCTTCATCAATGGAGTTATCAACTACTTCGAAAATAAGATGATTTAATCCTGATTTTCCTGTGGTCCCTATATACATGCCTGGACGCTTTCTTACCGCTTCCAAGCCTTCTAGCACTTTAATATGATCAGCTTTATATTCTACAGACATAATGAATTCAATATACTATCATAAACATTTAAATTATCCTAGTAATGAAACAGATGAAAACAATATTAATTAAGCTCATTTATTATGGTTTGGATATTATTTTTTTGAAAGCTATCTAAAGGAGTTTTGTACCAGTTAATACATTGTTCTAACTCTTGATGGGATCCAATACCTATTAAATGAGATAGAGCCTGTTTATAAGAAAGTGTATATTGAAAGGCTACTTTTTCTAATGAGATTCCTTTTTTATGATAGTTATTTGCCAGTATTTTAATTTTTTTCTGAAGTGCGTTAGAGGCAGGGTGCCATGTTGGGCAGTTATGTTGTGTTAATAATCCCATATCAAAGGGAGATGCATTGATACTATTAATTCCGAGTTTTTGAAATTTTTTTTGGTATGTTTTAAGGGATTGGTTGATTAGGGTATATTGGGAGTAACTTAAGATAAGGTCTATTGGGAATTGCTTAGCTATATTATAAAGGATATCTAATGGATATCCAGAGATTCCAATGGCTTGAATCATTCCTTTTTTTTTAAGTTTAATTAAGTGTGGCAGTGCTGTTTCTAAAATAGTTTTAGAATCGACAAATTCAATATCATGGCAAAAAACAATATCTAAATGTTCTCTGGAAAATAATTTTAGGCTGTGATGGATGGATTCGTCTATTTTATTAGTTGAAAAATCAAACTTGTTTTTACCATAACGGCCAACTTTGGTTGACAAAATAATTTTTTTTGATTCTTTTCCTAATAATGTTGCTAAACGTTTTTCAGCGAGTCCGTTTCCATAATAGGGGGCTACATCAAAGTAATTTATGCCATTGTCTATGGCTGTTTTAATACATCGCTGGGCTTCATTATCTGAGATAGGGTTGTTAAATATATTACCTAATGGGGAGGCTCCAAATCCAAATTCTGAAATAGAAATATCGGTGTTATCTAACGTGTTGTAAATCATGATTGAAATACTTTTTTTTAAATATTTCTATTTCTGTGTTAGAAGGGCGATATGCAAATTCAGTTAACCAGTTATTCATAAACATCTTATCGGGATCTAGACAGTCTCTTAATGTCCAGAATTCTTTCCATTTTGGGTAACTATTTTTTAAGTAGGTTTTTGAGCTATAATTTTGTTTTCCCCAATGAAATCTTCCTTGATAGGTTTCGATTAATTGGCTTACAGCTTGAAAATAGGGTTTGTAGTTAGGGCTTAAACCGGGGAGTAAGTGTGCTTTTGTTCCTATATAGCACATGTCTTGGTGGTACGCTGGGCTTAACCAAAAATTATCTTGTTTTACAAAACGAACTTCAACAGGAAACTGTACATTAAATGAGTGTGCTTCTATTAAACTATGAAGATCGTGTAAAAATTCTACAGTTTTATCGAGTGGAATGGCATATTCGATAGCATCTTGTTTTAATAAATGAGGTAAATAGAAAATTTGATCAGACCAGCCAATACATTGTGTTTTTCCTTTTAAAAAATAGTTGCTTAACCATTGGTTGATCGAACGAATCCATGTCGGTTTTATAGCGGTTGTGTAAAGTAAGCTAGCGTGTGCCAAATTGTTTATTAATAATCCGTCAATCATATTGTTTTTCCAGTGTACAAAATTATGATCAGGAGAGTCTTCGGTTCGGTTAGCTATCCAGCATTGATAATCGTTGGTATGGGGTGCCCAGATTAGTTTGACATGATCATTGGATGTTAATAGATCTGACATGCAATCTTGAAAAGCTTGTAAGGAAATGGGGAATACTTCTTGTTTTAATTTAAATCGTTTTTCAGTATTTAGGGTTAGTTTTGTTATGATACCGACAGCTCCTAAGTGAAC
>PBBX01000029.1 GCA_002716725.1 bacterium
GCAGCATCAGAACCACTAGCAGCATCAGCACCACTAGCAGCATCAGCACCACTAGCAGCATCAGCACCACCAGCATCAGTCCCAGCAGCATCAGAACCACTAGCAGCATCAGCACCACCAGCACGAAAACAAGCATGGACAGCATCAGAACCACGAGAACAAGCAGAAGCACTAGCAAAAGTACTACAAGAAATATTAGAAGCATTAGCAGCAAAACTAGCAAAAGCAAAAGAAGAACAAGCAGCAGCACTAGCAAAAGAAAAAGAAGAACAAGCAGCAGAAAAACAAATATCAGCAGAGTTAGCAAAAGTAGAAGATGACTACTTATCAGATCCAGCAACACCCCCACGATCACCACGGTCTGGAGAAAATATTAGTCTTGATACGAGAGACCAACTAAAACCACCATCAGCATCAGTATTAGCACAAGCAGCAGCACAAGCAACAGAACAATTAAAAGCAATAGCAGAAGAAATAGAAAAAGTAAAAGCATTAGGATTATACCTATCAAAAATACCAGCAGAAAGAATAGAAACAATTAATGACATTTTAAGAATAGTAGAAGATATAAAGAATCAGATGGCCAACCAATCTGTATATACAAAAATTGATAAAATTTTAGAAAACCTGGATTTGATATGGCATAAATTTGCCACTAGCATAGATGACGACGATGATGAACAAGGATTGAAACAATTGGTGGATCAAGTCGAATTTTTGAGAACTGTCGGAAGAAACGAGTCCTATCAGATACGCTGGGTTGTTGATTCAAGAGAGCCATCAAGAGACCCATCAAGAGCCCCAACAAGAGAAGGTTCACCAATTGAACTGCCTAGGGATTCATTACTTGAGAGGCTAGAGCAAATGCGTGCTGAGGTGGATTGGCTTAAGAAAGAGGTTGGTCATGACTCACAAACGACATCACCAGAGTTACCGCGTAGAGGTGAGTAAGAATAATTTTTGGGTGTATCGCCACGATATCAGATGAAGGAGAACTCTAAAAAAAAAGTGTCGAAATTTACTCTATAATACCAATTTTTTTTACGATGTTACGTGCTACGATAAAACGGCTTATTTACAAAATATATCTAAGACTAACTCAACTGTCATAGGCTCGTTGAAACAGCCTGACGGATTTTAGTACAAATCTCTAAAAACCATTAAATGAGATATTCTTTAAAATTATTAAATATTAAGCAGGGGTTGTTGTTTTATATTGTTAAAATTATATATAATTAATATTTAATAATAATATTTTTTAAAAATAAGTTGCATAAACTAAAATGATTACATCACTGTTTTTCGATACAAAAAGAAGAAAAAGAATCACGTCTTATAGGTATATTTCAAAATTAAGGGAGAGTTATGATGCAAAAACAATCATTATATGAAGTGTATTCATTTAAGCAAAAAAAATCGATAGTTAGTTTAGATCCACCAATCTTAGAAGGGATTAATAAAAAAGGAATATTTTTTACTATAAATATAGGGGTTATTTCATTATTTGCAATACTAAGTCAGTGGATTTAGAAAATACGTTGCTAGTGAAAGATGTCATATGATAATCTAAACATTATATAAGGATGAATAGTCAAATTAATATCAAATATAGTATCGTTATTTTAGTATGCATTAGCCTCTTGGTAAGTTGTGATACGTTGTATGATGATAACGATGAATCATATACTAATGATTCAGACTCAAATACCATAAATATTACAAACAAAGAATTAAGCAATAGAAGTCATCTATGTAGTGATTACGTTGGAACTTATTCCTCCTCAGTAAAAGATATCCATAGAAACACCTATTTTTATGGACAATTAAGTATTTCAGTAAGTAACGGAAAATGCGTGTTTACAAGTAACTCGATTCCTAATCATAATTTTAATGATGGTGACAGTGCTTTTGTAAATCAAACAAAAGAAGTTACAGAAACATTTGAAATTACGACATCCCCAAGCGTTGCAAATAGCACAACATCATTAACTCTTCAGCGTGATAATGCCATTATGTTAAATGGCGTAAAACTAGACTTATTAGCAGCGGGTTGTTATGGCGTATCCGATGGTAAAACAGGTTGTAATGATAGTGATACCAATAAAGCATGGCGCTATGATCCAATGTCTCCGACTAATAATTTTGGTACAGACATTCATAATGCGCATACACAGCCCGATGGAGCGTATCATTATCATGGTAATCCAAATGCCTTGTTTGACCAAGCAAAACCAGCAACAGAATCTCCTGTAATAGGGTTTGCTGCCGATGGATATCCAATTTATGGTTCTTATATTTTAGAAGACGGAATAGTGCGAAAAGTAACATCAAGCTATATATTAAAATCAGGCAATAGGAAGAAAAAAGGGAACGAAAGTAGTGGCGATTTTCCTGCAGGAACTTATAATGGAGAATTTATAGATGATTATAAGTATGTCGAAGGTCAGGGTGATCTAGATCAATGTAATGGGATGACTCACAATGGCGTTTATGGCTATTACGTAACCGATAGCTATCCGTGGGTTTTAAATTGTTTTAAAGGGACACCTGATAGTTCATTTAATAAGAATTAGCAGTATAACTATTATGAAATATAGAGTAAAATCATCTCCTATCATAACAAGACTAGATTAATTTGATTAATGCTATCAAATACTACTACATTTATAATCTATTAACATAGAGCTAAACAAAAAATATAAAAAATGATCAATAATTATATGTGAAATTATTATAAGCTAGAAAAAAAATGCTGTTTATGTTAAAGTTTTTGAAATTTTTTATTTACTAAACTCGATAACTAAATAAAAGTTATAAAGGAGTAGTAATATAGTTAAAGAAATACTAAGTAAATTCCAAAGATAATCTTAACTTATATTAATATTTTAAAACTATGACAACGAAACAATATACAAAAACTTTATTGCTATTTTTTCTTTTTTTTATCTTTTCTTTTTCTGCTGTAGGATCTGATAAATGGCTCAAAACTTATGTTAAAGAAAAAAAGAGATATTATATTGTTACAGGGATTGCCGTTAATCAACGTAGTAAACCATTAGCAAAGGAGGCGGCTATTAAATATGCTGAACAAAACCTTTTGATATATTTAGACGATGAAGATAAAAAGTCTTATAAGAATAAGCGAATTTTTGAGCATAGAAATTTTAAGTTAAAAAAGAAAAAATATCCTAATTATAGAATTCATAATAAAAAAATAAAAACATTAGATTATAGGAAGAAAACGGTTAAAAATTTTGGTTTAAAAGAAACAACGTATGATTTTTTTGTTAAATTGAAAATCCGAAAAAAACATATAGAAACTATAGAAAAGTATAAATTAATGTTAAAATCGAACAACTCTGAATTAATGGCTATATTAAATAGATATTTAGTAGAAGATAATTTTTCTTTAGTATCCAAGCCTAATGATGCTCAAACAAAGATAACGATCGATTACAGCATAACCACAAATGTAGTACAAGATACGTATAAATGTATTGTAACTGCAAAACTAGATGTGGAAAATGATAAAAAAGGAAATTTTAAACTAACATTTGATGAGTTTGGTTATGGTCAGGAGAAAAAGATTGCAATTGATAATGCTAGTAAAAATTTAGCAACATTAATCTCTAAAGATTTACGCGGGGTAATTAAATGATTAAAAAAATAATTATTTTGTTTATATTAACCATGGTTACATCTGCTTATGCAGATACAATTGAAGAGTTAGAATTTAAAAAATATGTATTAAATAAATTTTCAGAACAAGTATTTTCTTTTACCAATAGTAATATTGAAGAAAACTCTAATATTGCCTTATTAGATATTTCTGGACAATCGTCTGTTTTTTCTAATGATGAATTAAAAAATAATATTATATCAAAGATTATTAATACATCTTCTTATAACTATATTGATAAAGAGCTTATTAGCGATTCAGTTAAAGAAGCTGACTTAGGAAAATCAATTTACATAAATCCAAAAGAAGCGATTCAGTTAGGTAGGCTTCATTCTATTGCATATTTTGTAGTAATTGATATGACAAGTAACAAGTATGAAAAGAGTTCAGATTCATCATTACATATTGATACATTAAACTATAAAATATTTAATGTTGAAAAAGGCATTATGACGTATTCAAATTCCTTTGAACTAAAATATGAAAATTCGGTCAAGAAAAAAAGGAAAGCATTACTACGATCCTTGGTTGTGTCAGGAACAGGACATTTTTACTTAAGAAAGCCTTTGAAAGGAATAGTTTATACGATTATTGGAAATATTCCTTTTATCGCAGGCTGTTATTTTAGCTATCAAAGTGAAAAAAACTATGATAAATATCAACAAGCAACGGTCCAAACAGACATTGACAATTATTTTAATGAAGCTCAAGGCAACGCGAATATGTCAAGCATGATGTTTTCCACTGCAACTATAATAAGGCTAATGGAAAGCATTGGGATACTAAGGTCTCAAAGCGTATCATTAAAAAGAAAAGAATTGATTTCAATTCAGCCTTTATTTTTTTATGATCAGATAGCAGTAAAGGCACAGGTGACGTTCTAATGTTACGCTATGTATTATATCTATTAATATTTTTTTGTTTTGCATGTTCTTCTAATTTAGACCGAGATAATCCAAATGATGATCTTAGCTGGTATGTTGCTCCAGATAAACCAAAGAACGTTAAGGTTACTCAATTATCAGGAAAAAATGTTATTGAGATAACCTGGGATGACAATACTGAAATTGATTTATGGAGGTATGAAATTGAAAGATCAACTTCAAAAAATGGATCCTACGAAAGGTTTAATTTTAATACAGCAGATGAATCAAATATCATAGAAGAAGGATATTCGAATATCAAGTACTTAAGTAAAAATGCTACTTCGATTACGGATAGTTCTAATCTTACTAATAATACAAAATATTATTATAGAGTATATGCCACAGATGAAAGCTATAATCGTAGTAAGTATAGTGATAGTGCATTTGTTCGATATATGGATATATATAATTTTAAGGTGGTTCAAAGCAATGAGAATAAAGTCAAATTAAGTTGGAATCCCGTAAATAATATTTCATTTTATATTATTTATAGGTATAAAGATCATCATGAACAAGATTTTAGTAAACGTAATGAAACTACAGTTACAACTTTCGAAGATACAGTTGATAACTGGTCTGGGAATGATGAATATTATTATTATATAGAAGGTTTTGATTCGGATAATAACTCCGTTTTTAGATCATCTCAAGCGCATATAAAATTGAATGAAGTATCCATAGATTCACCAAATATGCCCAACAATCTAAGAGTTGAACACTATGGATTAAATTCAATCAAGTTAGAATGGGATGCAAATACAGATAGCGATATAGCTGGATATTATATTTATCGTCAGAAAGATTATTCATCTTGGGATCAAATAAATACAGATTTAGTTACCACTACAACCTACATAGACGAAGATTCTGACGCTTTAGATGAACATAATTATTATTATTATTATATAAAAGCAGTAGATAATGATGGAAATTTTAGCTTAAAAAGCAGTGAAGAATATACTTATATAGATGAAACGAATCCACAAGCACCAAATAAGCCTAAAAATGTAATGTCCGAACACTATGGATTAAATTCAATCAAGTTAGAATGGGACGCGAATACAGATAGCGATATAGCAGGCTATAATATTTATCGTTCAAAAAACGACTATAATTACAAAAAAGTTAATACGAATTTGGTTACAGCAACATCGTATATAGACGAAGACTCTGACTCTTTAGAGGTAAGAAATTATTATAATTATCATATAAAAGCAGTCGATACTGATGATAATGAAAGTATAGCAAGTAGTATGACATACACTTATATAGATGGAACGAATCCACAAGCGCCAAAAAGACCATCAGGATTCAATGCTGATATGGATTCAGATGATAATAAAGCAATAGCCTTATCATGGGAGGCAAATACAGATAGCGATATAGCAGGCTATAAAATTTATCGTAAAAACTCTAATTCATCTACTTGGACATTAATCGCAGAATTAGGTGCCGAAACATCCTATACAGACGCCGATTATGACAATTTGGAAGCATATACATATTATTACTATTATATAAAAGCAGTCGATACGGATGGGAATATAAGTGAAGAAAGTACTGATAATACATATGTATACTACAGGCCAAATTAGTCATCAGACTATTTAACATATATAGTACAATTTATGCAGTAAAAAAAATAGTCACATTAACAAGTTTTAGTACCGAATCCAATGAGAGAAAGCCAAGCCAGAGTCAATAGAATCAATAAGCTGCTGTTTTGTACGTGTTATAGTATCACTTAGTTTTAAAGAGTGTATAATCATTAACGCATTATAAATAACCCATTGTGCTTCTAAAGAACGAGAGTCTTGCAAGGCAGTTTGCATCATAGTGAGCGATTGAGCCGTAGTGATACCTGTATCAGGCGTAAAATCATCACGTTTACTAAAGCCAAAGGTGTCAGGTGATGAAAACCCTTCGTGATTTTTAGTCGCTAATTTGCTAATAAGCGGACACCTTCGATCAAGGGGAGCAAATGGAGATCCTTCAACACCTCGAACAAACACATAACCATCACAATGAGATAATGTATCCAGTAACAAACTTGTTTTAGATCGATATGCTGGATGGGTATAACCTGTTACAAGAAAATTTTGGTGAGTTGACAAAAATGGTTGTAAAAATTTTTCGACAGTTGCCAAAACTGGACGTTTTACCATCTCAGTTCGGCACTCTCTTAAAGCATGTAATGCTGGAAAACTAAGCGATTGATCACAATATCCCCAGCCAATAGAACGATCTTGGAGACACTGCCTAATAGAGTCTATTGGTTTTAGCGGATCTTTATTTGCTGCAACTAAGAGTTTATGTGCTGTAATACCAAATTTGGGGGATACATCTTTGCAGCCATGAATAATAGTTGGAAATCCAATAGAGGCTAGTAAAACAGCTAAAGCAAGTAATAAATTAGGATGACGGTTAAACCCATCATAAGCTGTAGCAATATCAATTAAAAGAGGTATTTCAAGTGTGCTACGTTTAGCATGTTGCCACAGAGATGTTAAAAAGAAGGCGTTTTCTTCTGCAGATTCTTCTTTAAGACGTAATCCTTCCAAAAAAGCCGCGATCATATAAGTAGGAGTGGTGTTTTCTAAACAAGCCGATAAGGCTGGTCCAAGTTCATCATAAGATAAGTGCTGATGACGAATAAGTTTGTAAATACATGTTTGTAAAATAGGTGAGGGTGTGTGAATCGTTGGATCAAAAAGAAAAAAACATTCTTTTGGAACACACTCTTTATAAGTATTTTCTAGTTTAGTAAACCAACTCGCTTCATCATCAGTATGCTCTAACATGAAAAATGCCATCAAAATGGTTGTTTTTGTTGCGATAAGACAGCCTGGGTCATGTAAATAAGTAGTTAGTTCATCGCATTGAGCAACTGTTAATGATTTGCTCATGGTTTTACCCGTACCTTTTTGTTTTAACAGTAAAATAAGCTTAGCTTGTGCTGACATAGTGGTTTAGATAATACGTAATAGTTGTTTCTAAATCAGCTTTAAAAGAAGATGAAGCTTGCCAACCTAAGTCTTGTTCTAATTTACTAGGATCAATAGCATAGCGTTGATCATGGCCAGGTCTGTCTGCAACAAATGTGATTAAGTCCTGATAAGTTAATCCATCAGAGCGTGGATGTAATGAATCTAAAGATGAACAAATAAGATGACAAAGATCTAAATTAGTTAATTCATTACGTGTTCCTATATTGTAGGTCTCTCCAGCTTGACCTTTGGCAAAAATAGTAGCAATAGCATCACAGTGATCCGTTACAAATAACCAATCACGAACATTTTGACCATTACCATAGATAGGAATTGGCTTTAAGTGAATCGCATTACGGATAATAGTTGGTATGAGTTTTTCATGGTGTTGATGTGGTCCATAGTTGTTAGAGCAATTACTAATAGTCATATTAATACCATAAGTATGATGATAACAACGAACCATAAAGTCACTACTAGCTTTAGATGCTGAATAAGGCGAATTAGGTGCATAGGATGTCGTTTCTGTAAATAATCCTGTACTGCCTAATGAACCATACACTTCATCCGTAGAAACATGATGAAAACGAGCTTCTTTAAAGTTAGGTTTAACCTGAAATGGAGAATCCATCCATAAGCGTTTAGCCGCATGAAGTAAATAAAATGTTCCTTTGATATTCGTATCAAGAAAAATTTCAGGCGTATGAATCGAATTATCAACATGACTTTCAGCTGCAAAATGAAATACACTATCAAATTGGTATTGATTAAAAAGATCATTTACCTGTGTTTCATTACAGATGTCACCTTCGATAAACGTATAGCGAGAATCAGATTCATGATTAGTTAAATACGTTAAATTAGCAGCATATGTTAATTTATCAAAATTAACCAAAGCAAGATCATTATATTTATTTAATAGATAAGAAATAAAATGAGAGCCAATAAAACCAGCACCACCTGTTACTAAGACAGATTTCATCATAATTCATCTGCAATAAGGTTAAGATACGTACCATAGTCATTTTTAAATGAACTAGCTAAGTGTAATAGGTCCTTTTTTGAAATAAAGCCCTGACGATACGCAACTTCTTCTAAGCAAGCTATTTTTAAACCCTGTCTATTTTCAATAACTTCAATAAACTTTGAGGCTTCTGATAAGCTCTCGTGAGTACCCGTATCAAGCCACGCCGTTCCTCTACCTAAAACTTCTAAGTTTAAACATTGTCTTTCAAGATAACATTTATTTAAATCTGTAATCTCAAGTTCACCACGATCTGACGGTGTAAGTTGCTTAGCCATCTCACAAACATGTTTATCATAAATATAAAGCCCAGTAACAGCTAGGTTAGATCGAGGGTTACTAGGTTTTTCTTCTAAGCATACCACGTTGCCTTGTGTATCACAGGTTGCAACACCATAACGCTCAGGATCCTGAACGTAATGACCAAATAGGGTAGCTCCTCGATTGTTTGTTTGAGCAAGTTTGATTGTTGAGGGTAAACCATGACCATAAAATATATTATCACCTAAAATAAAGGTTACAGGAGACTGATCTAAAAATGATTCAGCTAGTAAAAATGCGTCTGCAATACCATTAGGATTGTCTTGTACATGATAGGTGATAGAGATTCCTAGTTGGCTACCATCTCCTAAAACACGTTGAAAATTAGGCAAATCCTCTTGAGTCGTAATAATTAAATGATCTTGAATCCCAGTAAGCATCAAAAGAGAAAGCGGGTAATAAATCATGGGTTTATCATAAACAGGTAAGAGTTGCTTGGTAATAGCACGTGTTAAAGGATGAAGACGTGTACCAGCACCCCCTGCTAAAATAAGTCCTTTCATCATCAATTCCTAATAGTCTGTTTTTAAAAAAGTATACTTAAAAAAAAACTAAAGAGCTAGGAAAAAAATAAAATAATACAGTAAGAATATTAGCTATCTAAATAGGGATTTTGGAGGATAAATGTTGCCAGAAACGTAAGAGAGGTTCAGGTAACGTAATATTTATTTGCGTTTTAAGATGATGAAGATATGGAAATAATACTAATTCTGTTACGGTTAAAGACTCTGTAGGATCAGTGCTGGTAATAAAGGGAATAAATGAATGTATAAAGGTTTCAACATGAGATTTTCTAGCTTCAGCCTGCTTTTTAAGATCATCAAAGCTTGTTTCTAAGAAAGCTTCTTCACGTTGTTGGTAACGATTGATATCGCTATCAGACTGAAATTCACGACATGAATGAATAAAGCATGGTGATGTTAGACCAACATAATCTTTTAAAAAGTCATGTCTTAAAGTTTCAAAATCAGAGTTAATAGTTGTATCACTAAGTTTCTTAGATCCTAATGAATCTAAGTATAAGGTAATATCAAGGCTTTCTATCATACAGGATCCATCATCTTGTTCTAGAATAGGAACCACTTTTTTACCAACCAAAGAGTAAGCGGTTGTATCATCTGAAATACGAATAACACATATTTCCACTGGCAATGCATTGAGTCCAGCAATAAGTCGAGGTCTCATAGAAAATGGGCAATGATCATAGACGTAAAGTTTCATGTTAATTCCCTAATTTTTTTCATAACGATTGATAGAAATTACTTTGTATCCTGCCCACTCAATGGCTGTTGTAATCATTGTATTAGAAACAGCTTTTTTATCATGACACTCTATGCTAACAAGATGACGATCAAAATCAACATAGATAGTTTTAATAGCCGTATTTTCAGTAAGTTTTTTTTCGATACCTTGAGCGCACATAGCACAGGTCATACCTTTAACAATAACATCTATTTTGTCTATTTTATCAATGGCAGGTATAAGTGCACTATAAGCTGTTTCATGAGTGGTATCTTTCGGAGGATTTCCCATGCCGTAACAAAAAGAAGAAAGAAGAATAATTAAATAAAAAGTAAGAAAATGCTTCATTTGTTTGATAATATCAGATTTTTTATAAATAGTAAGGAGCTATTAAAAATGAAGCATAACATGAATAAAAGTATTAGAGCCATTATAACCAAGTTCCCATAACAAAGACTTATAAAATCCCCGATAAATGGGCATAAGTTCTAGCTGTGAATTATGATAGTTTAAATAGACAGCTTCTATCATAAACCAGGTACTAAGAGTAGAAAAATGATGTTTATAAGGAGCCCAACCTAATCGAGATGTCAGTTTGGTAAATAAAGCTGACGAGGGTTTCATAATAGTAGCAGAAAAATCGGTATAGTAACGGCGATTTTCAGCATCTGCTTTTAGATGTAAGCATGGAAAGAGTTGAGTATTATCATGGTTAAATCCTAATGAAGTCGTGGCATATAAATTAGCCTGAGCATCAAAAAAGTAATATCGTTTAAGAAGTCTATTACCTGTTAAAAACAATAATCGTTCATTCGTATCGGATAATGAAACAAATTGAACCCCGTAAGACTTTTTTTGAGAAATACTATAATTAAGATAAAGCGTTGTATCATTACGTGTTTGAAGTGCACTTGTTGCAAAGCCTCCTTTATACGTCACTGGATGCGCTATTACTAAATAACCAAGTTCTAGCAATATGATTAGAAAAAAAATTAAAGCTTTCACGAAAACCACCTTAATATATTAAAATGAAATAAAGCAAACTATATATTAGTATATACCATTAAAAAAAAATAACTTCTCTTTTAAGCGCTTTTTCAACAGAATGGGTCGTTTATAAGATAGTTGTAATACAACAAGAAATATTGCAGATAGATATATTGACTTTTTCTGGTATATCAATACTGTCCCATAAACGACCGTTTTTGAGACACTTTTTTTATTTTTTTAATTAATTTTATGATTATTTATTGAATATTAGTTGATTTATGTTATTATAAAAAAATATAATTTTGCTATTAACATAGGTGGTTTTTAACAAAATGGTAATTTTTTTATACATTAAATTTTCAGTGGATTATTTTTTATTTATTCAAGATGATAGTACTAATAGAAAAGACAAAGCTACCTAGTTTTAATTAAGAATCTGAAAGGAGAAATTAAAATGGCATTACCACCAACAGCAGCCAGAGTAGTAACACTGCAACCACAACCACCAACAGCAGCCAGAGTAGTAACACTGCAACCACAACCACCAACAGCAGCCAGAGTAGCAACACTGCGACCACAACCACCAACAGCAGCCATATTAGGAACACTACTACCACAACCAGCAACAGCAGCCATATTAGGAACACGACTACGACAACCACCAACAGCAGTCAGAGTAGTAACACTACTACAACAACCATCAAGAGAAGCAAAATCTCCGTCTCAGAAAATTCAAATTGGAAACGCAGAAAAAACCATAACTGACATAAGCTCCTTTGTCAAAATAAATGAGGATAGAAGAGCAAGAGACATGGATCGTGGAATTGGAGCGTGTGCCAAAAAATTACCTTTAGATAATTTATGGAAAACAGTTATGGCAATACGTGGCTGTTTAAATAATAAGAGCAAGCAGCCTATTATTTTAACAACTGGTTTTTATATTAAATCTGTAGGAAAGACTGAAACAGATGGACCGCCAGGAACAATGTTGTTAGCACGAACACTCGCCGAATTATATTCTTATCTAAAGATTATAATTATCAGTGATGATATTAGTGAAGATATTATGGGAAAGTTAGTGGAAAAAGAAGAGCGCAATAATATTATACATAAGAAGTTTAAATGTAGTGATGAGCCTTACCCCTATGAAGACTCGAAAAAAGAGGCTGAAGAATTTATTTCAGACTATAATCCTCAGCTATTTATTGCAATTGAAAAATTAAGTTTGGTTATAAGTAAATTCACAGAGCAAACAACATCAAGTGATGGCAGAACTGTTACAACAATAAACTATGATGGTAATCCGATATTAAAATCAGATGGAACATTTGATAAAACAAACGCAACACCAACAGGTGCCACTGTTTCAACAACATCAAGTGATGGAGTGGCTGTGACAATAACACGTTATGATGGTAGTCTGATAGTCAACTCAGATGGAGCAGTTGATACAACGAAGTCAATACTAAGCTCTATTTCAAGAGCGGCAATAGATGGCGTAACTAACACAACAAAAAGTTCTGATGGAATGGTCATAAAGGAGAAAGGGTATTTATCTAGAGATCAGAACAAATTATTAGTTAATGTTAATACCCACCATTCTGCTACTATAGCGTGTATTTATAAAATATGTTACAAAAATGGAAATGTAGTTACAGTCGGAATTGGTGATGGCGGGAATGAGCTTGGTTTTGGTAATTCAGCTTGTAATTTACCTCAAGATAAGAAAATCCCTCGAAGCACGTCCCCTGCTGATTTTGAAATTCCAGCGATTACATCAAACTATGGTGCAATAGCAGTGTGTATGGCGCTATGTTGTTTAGAAGGTAAGATGAATCTGATTCCGGATCTTATATCAAGTAGCCAGGAGCGTGAATTAATTGAGTTATGTGTTTTTTATGGTGCAGTGGATGGCTTAACATTAAATGGAGAGGCAACAGTAGATGGATATTCTGATGAAGAACGTAAAGAAGCCTATGAAAGATTAGTAAGATGTTTTATTCCTCCTAATAAAGAAATTGATCATCAATACACCATAAAATATCAATATATTATATTGTAATTTTTACACACAAAGTTTCGATAATATAGTATGTACGGAATCGGTGCACAAATAGTAGGATTAAGCGACTAGGAGGAAGGGGTGGATACACCACCAGCACAAGAAAGCGCTGGCAGGACCGCTGATAATCCTGCTTACCAACCTGTCGTCACCGGCGTACCCGAATCCGGGCGTAATCGAATTCAGAGAGATATCATACATTGCAGCAGGTCAAGGTCGATGTTATATGGGGCCATAATAGGAATGTTGTTTAATAGAGCCACAAATGCGTTAGGTACAGGACATTACAGCGACCTTGGAGCATCAGTGCTTGGTGCAATCGGAGGCTATTGTTGTTGTTGTGGAGATGACGCCATTTGTACCATAACCATCACAGATTAATTTTGAATTCATAGCTTCTGCAATAGGCCTTACACGTGCTTACATTAATTCATTTGCATACGTAAACGCAATTTCAGCACCTTGATCATGTAGCGCTTTTGCGATGGCATAACCAATACCACATTTGTTGCTCACGCCAAATATTATTCCTTTTTTTCCTGTCATTAATTGAGTCATGACCCATGTCCTCCATTAGTCGTCATTAATTGTATAGTTATGTAATACGCTCGAAAGGTGAAATGGAAGATGAATCATACGATGGACTATTAAACCATGTGTCATGCATGGGAAACGACAACGGGTGTTGAGGTTATGCATATGGCTCTGTCGCGAAATGCCTAATATTTAAATAAAAATTCCTAAATCGTGAAGTTATTTTAAATTCTATCATCTTGATAAGCTATTATAGAATTGGATGCTAAATTAAGTTCCTCTAACGTAAAGTTAATTAAACAGTCATAAAAAGGAGCTAAGAGATTTATAGAACAGAAATCATTTTAGGTGTGAGGCTCTTTTTGTTAAGTGGGGTTGTTACTAATATATTAACGAATCCAAATATAATAGCTATAAACAAGGTAGCTAAAAAACATCAAGCTAGAAAGAGATTTAGAAAAGTAAGATTGGTTGAAGAAAAAAAGAACAATAGCAACCGGTATAATTGCTAAACTCATCACTATGATATCGCTTATGTATTGAGTATGAAATAGGATCGGCTTAATAAGCGCGCTAATACCTAAAACCAATGTGATATTAAAGATATTAGAGCCAATTATATTGCCAAGAGCAAGTTCGGTATTGCCACGATATGCTGCAATTAAGCTCGTAACCAATTCAGGTAATGATGTTCCTAATGCAACAGCAAATAAGGAAATAAACGAAATTGATAATCCAAAAGATTGCGCTAATGTAAGTGCTGAATCAATTAAAAGATGACCTCCAAGAGGTAACATGCTACAACCTATTATAAAAAAGGGAATCGATTTTAATAGTGAAGCTGCTTGATGTGTTTGAGTTATTTTTGTTTCATTTTTTGGGATAAAAAATAGATAAATCGCAAAGAAAAAACAAATAATTAATAAGATTCCATTTAAAGAAGAAAGTTGGTAAGGATGAGATGCAAAAATAGATAGCGCTAAAACGGCAATACAAAAGCAATAAAATCGTAATTCTCGAGTAAGACGGCACGTAGGAATAATCAGTGGACTGAGTACACCCGTTGCTCCTAAGATTAGTAACGTATTAGAGATATTACTTCCTAAAATATTACCTATAACAACATCCGATTCGTCTTGCAGACTAGCAATAATATTAACAACCACTTCTGGTAATGATGTTCCGATTGAAACAAGAGTAAGTCCAATAATAAGTTCTGATACATGAAATCGTCTAGCAATTTGAGATGATGATTCAACAAGAAAATGACCACCAAAAAAAAGGAAAAGACAACCTGCTATAAAAAGTAAAAAAACCACACCATAGTATACATTGCTTTATTTAATTGGTAAAAGAGGCATCTCATAATAACGATAAAGAAAATACCAATAAAATTCTAAAGAAGTTGTACAGGAGCAAAATCAGTAATAAGTCTTAATTCATGACTGGGTTTTGGCAACGTATCAAGTAATTTTCTTACAGCATCCTCATCTGTTTTAAAATGTTTAATTAAAATACGCCAACGAAAATGGTTACGAATTTTTTCGATAGGAGCAGGTGAAGGGCCCAGTATCTTAACATGATCAGCAAATGGGAAGTTGGTAATGATGCTTTTGCATGATGAAACATATTGTTTGAGTTGGGTTTCGTTCGTACAACTTAAGATGATATTGGTAAGTTCACAAAAGGGTGGATACAATAAATCCGAACGAAAGGATGCCTCATGATTAATAAAGGTATCAAAGTCATGTTGCGTAGCGCATTGGATAGCATAGTGATCGGGCTGATGGGTTTGGATAATCACATGACCTTTTTTCTTGCCTCGACCTGCTCGGCCTGCAACTTGTGTGATTAGTTGAAAGGTACGTTCTGTAGAAGAAAAGTCAGGGATATTCAGTTGGGTATCAATGGCTAAAATGCCAACCAGTGTTACATCTTCGATATGATGGCCTTTGGCAATTAGTTGGGTGCCAACTAAAATATCACCAGATTGTTTAAAGGTAGTTAACTGTTTTTCAATTTGTTTGGCTGTTTTAGCAGAATCTTTATCGAGTCTAATAATACTTGCCTTAGCAAAATGTTGTTGAAGTTCTATTTCAATTTTTTGAATGGCCATACCACCAAAAGCAAGGTGAGGTTTTTTGCATTTTAAACAGGTATGACTAAACGGAATCGTGATATCACAACGATGGCAACGAAACGTTTTATCACGATGATAGGTATAGCTCATATTACAATGTTCACAACGATGAATAGCCTTGCATGACTGACAGATAACATAGGGCGAATAACCACGACGATTTAGCAATAACATAACCTTTTCTTGTCTATCTAATGAACCTTGAATAGCCTCTAAGAGTGGTTTAGATAACAGTTGATCAAAAGATGCGTTGTGAGTCATATCAATGCATTGAATATTAGGTAATAAACTACCAGTTGCACGTTTTGGTAAATGGGAATAGGTAGTATTGCTATTAGTTTCACGAGTAGCTTTTTGATAGGTTAGAAAGGTGGTCACACTAGGCGTTGCAGAGCCTAAAACAAGGGGGCATTGTTGATATTGGCAACGCCACTCGGCTAAATCATGGGTATAATAACGAGGATGATTCTCTTGTTTATAAGAGCTATCATGTTCTTCATCGATAATTACTAATCCTAAATCATGAACAGGAGCAAAGATAGCCGAGCGAGGACCAATGACCAGATTAGCACGTTTACTATAGAGATCACTCCAGCCTTCATCACGTTGTTTAGCGGTTAAACCGGAATGAATGACAACGATATGATCATGAAATCGTTCTGAAAATTGTTCACGAAATTGAGGGGTTAAAGAAATTTCGGGGCAACAAATAATAACTTGTTTGCCCTGTTTTAAAACAGTTTCAGCTAAGCGAAGATAAATTTCGGTTTTACCACTACCGGTAATACCATGGATTAAATGCTTGGAAAATCCATTCATATGACACACCTGATCAAAGGCCTGTTGTTGCTCTTGATTAAGTTTAAGAGGGGAGGGAGTAATCGTATGATTACGTTCAAGATCTGTTTTACGAAACGTTCGCTTACCGATAATACTTTGGTAAGCTTTGTAAAGAGTCGTACGGTAGGTTTTGGAAAACCAGTGAATCCAGTCCATTAATTCGGGATGTAAGGTGGGTAAATGATCTGATTTATTTAGGATAGCTTTTAAATGTTTAAATTCAGATTTATCCCGAATAGCTACAATTATGCCTTGAAGCTTTTGTTTGCCAAATGGAACATAAACATGATCACCAACCGTAAGTGTATGCTGTAGACTCTCAGGGATTAAATAATCAAAGGTTCTATCAACGCCACGAAAAATACAAATGGATGCAATCATATCCTAATTGTACAAGAATACACATGACACTTACATAGACTATCTAGGTGTTAACAGGTGTCTTGAGGAGCGATAAGGTAGTTCAGTAATGCTTGTCGTTCTTCAGTTGCTTCAATCGGCAAGTCTCGTACTTGGGAGTAGGCTAGTACTTGTTTAGTATTAACTCGAGAATATTTGAGTAGTTCAGTCAGTAATATTTTTAGCTTATTATCAGATATATTGCTTTCTATTTTGTTTTGTAATGTGTTATGTATAGAATCATGGCGGTCAGCTAGATTGAGATCTTCGGATAGAAAAGTTTCACCCGTTCTAGTTTCATAAAGCATTTCACAAATACCAAAAATATCAGCTTTTTGAAAAATTAATAATTTCATCTCAGGGTTATTTAAATGTTGAATGATACTATATTCGAAAAAAGGGAATAATCGACCTCCAGGCGTTTGATGATTAGAACTTTGTAAATCACTTAAGGATCTTATAGTATCATTATCAAAAGGTATACCATCATCAGATACATTGCGAGCTGTTAAATCTCCATGTGATATATCATTTTTTAGTTCAAAAATTAATAGTTTTATAAATTGGTTTTGTAGCTTTGATAATAATGCTATTCTGCCCTCATCTACTATGTTTTTTAAAGTAGCGGATAAAGGTTGAATAACAGGTGTTACTACAAGAGTTTTATCGGTAGATGTATCTAACTTTTGATAATTCCTATGTTCTTTTCCCCTTGTGTGTATTATCTGAGTAGGAGTTCCGTAATAATCACTAGAGTCTTTAGCTGTTATCGTTGGAATATCAACCTTTTTTTCTATAGTTCCCATGGCAATTTTGAAAGATTTCCATTCTTTGTCTTGTTTCCATAGTATATGATGTTCTTCAACCCACTTGGAAGCACCTTTACCTAAAAAAGCAGAAGGCTTGCTAAAA